>NZ_JAWMPW010000017.1:0-88666 GCF_033101115.1 Vibrio sp. TH_r3
GCCGTACACTTTTGAAAGTGTAGTACAGATAGCAGCTGTTAGAGTTGTTTTACCGTGGTCAACGTGGCCAATAGTACCAACGTTTACGTGCGGTTTCGTACGTTCAAATTTTTCTTTAGACACGATTGTGTTCCTTACCTAGTTATGATTCGCCCCAATCGTTTTGTACAGGGCGCGCCAGAATTTGCTATTTTATGCGTCAACGCGCGTCAACGCAATAGATTCATTATTAAACAGTCACTCATTTATAAAACAAGCTACTCTTTATTAACCACGTTCAGCAATAATTGCATTCGCTACTGCTTTCGGAATTTCTGCATACTCAAAAAATTCCATTGAGTATGAAGCACGTCCTTGAGTAGCAGAACGAAGGTCGGTTGCATAACCGAACATCTGTGATAATGGTACTTGAGCACGAAGGATTTTTAAACCAGCAGGTCCATCATCCATCCCCTCAATGATGCCGCGACGACGATTTAAATCGCCAACAACGTCACCCATCCAATCTTCAGGAGTCGTTATTTCAACTTTCATCATGGGTTCAAGAAGTACAGGTTGTGCTTCCAACGCACCCTTCTTAAACGCCATTGAGCCAGCGATTTTAAACGCCATCTCACTTGAGTCGACATCGTGGTATGAGCCGTCAAACAGTGTTGCTTTAACATCCAATACAGGATAGCCAGCCAGAACACCGTTATTCATCTGCTCTTCAATACCTTTCGATACTGAGCTGATATATTCCTTAGGAACAGTACCACCAACGATTTCGTCCACAAATACAAAGCCTTCGCCTTTCTCTGCAGGTTCGATCGTAAGCCACACGTGACCATATTGACCTTTACCGCCAGATTGACGAATGAACTTACCTTCCACATCCGTTTTACCACGGATGGTTTCACGGTAGGCAACTTGAGGTTTACCTACATTACAATCTACACTGAATTCGCGCTTCATTCGGTCGACGATAATATCTAGGTGAAGCTCACCCATACCAGAAATTAATGTCTGGCCTGTTTCGTTATCCGTTTCAACTCGGAAAGAAGGATCTTCTGCTGCTAGTTTACCTAGTGCAATACTCATCTTATCCTGATCGGCAAGCGAACGAGGTTCTACTACAATTTGAATAACCGGCTCAGGGAACTCCATGCGCTCTAAAATGACTTTGGCATTTTGATCACATAATGTATCACCCGTGGTCACGTCTTTCAGACCTATAGCTGCTGCAATATCACCAGCACGTACTTCTTTAATTTCTTCACGTTTATTTGAATGCATCTGAACAATGCGTCCAAAGCGTTCACGCTTCTGCTTAACGGAGTTATAAACGGCATCGCCTGAGTTTACTACGCCAGAATAAACACGCATAAAAGTGAGCGTACCTACAAATGGGTCAGTGGCTATTTTAAAGGCCAAAGCAGCAAACGGTTCATTGTCATCTGCATGACGTTCAACTTCATTCTCGTCTGTATCAATGCCAGTAATAGCTGGTACATCGACAGGTGCAGGCAAATACTCAACAACTGCATCAAGAACAGCTTGCACTCCTTTATTTTTAAAGGCACTACCACATGTAGCAAGCACAATTTCATTCTTAAGAGTTCGAATTCGCAACGCTTGTTTAATTTCAGCTTCAGTTAACTCACCTTCTTCAAGGTACTTTTCCATCAGCTCATCAGTTGCTTCTGCGGCTTCTTCTATTAAATTATTTCGCCATTCTTCTGCTAGTTCTTGCATATCGGCAGGAATGTCTTCGTAAGTAAAGCTTGTGCCTTGATCCGCTTCACTCCAATTGATCGCTTTCATTTTAATGAGGTCGATCACCCCTTTAAAATTTTCTTCTGCACCAATATTTAGTTGAATAGGAACCGGGTTCGCACCTAAGCGATCTTTTATCTGGTCAACAACACGTAAAAAATCAGCACCAGCTCGGTCCATTTTGTTAACAAAAACTAGACGAGGAACTTGGTATTTATCTGCTTGACGCCATACGGTTTCAGATTGAGGTTCAACACCAGATGCGCCACAAAAAACCACGACAGCGCCATCAAGTACACGCAATGAACGTTCTACTTCAATAGTAAAATCAACGTGTCCTGGGGTATCGATAATATTAATGCGATGATTGTCATACTGACCTTCCATACCACGCCAGAAGGTTGTTGTTGCAGCAGAGGTAATGGTAATTCCACGTTCCTGCTCTTGCTCCATCCAGTCCATGGTCGCAGCGCCATCGTGCACTTCACCGATTTTGTGAGAAAGGCCTGTATAGAACAGAATACGTTCACTTGTGGTTGTTTTGCCTGCATCAACGTGAGCAACGATACCAATATTTCGGTATAGCTCAATCGGAGTTTTACGAGCCACGATTCTATCCTCTTAAATATAGAGACTATTAGTTGTTTTAAAATATCTGTTTATCTTAACTGCTGCCTATTATTGGGCATGTCAGATAAAAAACTATTTTGAAACAATAATATTTTGAAATAAAAATGTGAAATAAATATTTCGATGTAGAAAATTTAATGCTTGAACAAGAAAAGCACTGCGAAGGACTTCGCAGTGCTTAAAGGTATTATTACCAGCGGTAATGTGCGAACGCTTTGTTCGCGTCTGCCATACGGTGAACGTCTTCACGTTTCTTAACAGCAGTACCTTTGTTCTCTGACGCATCTAGCATTTCAGCAGCTAGGCGTTGAGCCATAGATTTTTCACCACGCTTACGCGCAGCTTCAACTACCCAACGCATAGCAAGAGCGTTACGGCGAACCGGACGAACTTCTACAGGTACTTGGTAAGTTGAACCACCCACACGGCGAGATTTAACCTCTACCGATGGACGAACATTTTCAAGAGCTTCTTCAAATACAGCTAAGTGATCTTTACCAGATTTCTCAGCCATAGTTTCTAGTGCAGTATAAACAATTTTTTCTGCAGTAGATTTCTTTCCGTCAACCATAAGGATGTTGACGAATTTTGCCAGCAATTCAGATTTGAATTTAGGATCTGGTAGGATCTTACGCTGACCAATTACGCGACGACGTGGCATAGGAATTTCTCCGTTGTCTTCTTCAGGTTATCCAAAACTTTTCAGTTTTTTCAAAAATATAAATAATTAATGTTTGGCCTTACTTAACGCTTGTTCGTAAACAGAGAATCATTAAGACTTAGGACGTTTAACACCGTACTTAGAACGACCTTTCTTACGGTCATTAACGCCTGCACAGTCAAGTGCACCACGAACTGTGTGGTAACGCACACCTGGAAGGTCTTTAACACGACCGCCACGGATTAGAACAACTGAGTGCTCTTGAAGGTTATGACCTTCACCGCCGATGTACGAAGTTACTTCGAAACCATTTGTCAAACGTACACGACAAACTTTACGAAGTGCTGAGTTAGGTTTTTTAGGTGTAGTAGTATATACACGAGTACATACACCACGTTTTTGTGGGCACGCTTCTAGTGCTGGCACGTTGCTTTTAACAACTTGCTTTGCACGAGGCTTACGTACCAACTGGTTAATAGTTGCCATTAACTAGCTCCTGATTTGCTGAAATTATGCTTCATGAAAAATCTAACCCTACAATGAGGGACGCAAGATTTTATGCATGGAAGAGAGGTGTGTCAAGGTATTTAGAGATCTTTTACCGATCCTTTATCGTATTTATCCCAACTCATTGATTTACACAATACCCACATGGATTAGTTCAATTTGGCATTTTTTATATCAACATAGCAGCAAGCGCCATTCCTACATTCAAGACACAATGGTAATAGCTAGCCGCCAGTATTCCAAAACGACGTTTTCATTTTATTTACGGAGATGGGTATTGTGAAAAAGGTAATAGTATGGCTAATCACTTTATTGTGAAAGACTGAAACTTCGACCAAAGACATAGTACTTGAAGGTTATGGCAGCATTTTTATTAGTACCCAACTTTCGTCTGCCTAAACGATAAAATCAGTTGCTCTTAAATAAAATTCATTATTCCTAAAGAAAAACATGAAATGTATTACCTGCAATGTATCGAAATAGATCATTCCATTCTAGCGAATATTCTTTTCACACTACTGATACTATTTGTTTATTTATCGTCAATAAAAGCATCTAATCATAAAGATAAATAACAACTCAATCGAAACTATTAATATCGCAAGTAGACGAGAACAGTCAATTCATTGATATATAAAAGTATAAAAAAACAGACTATATTCAGTGATAGAGCAGAAGTTTAATCCCAAGTTAATGACTGAGCCTGCTTCGCAGTCAAATCCACAAAACCCGCAAAGTCTATTACTCTCAATTTATTCTGGCTTGTCTCCTTTGGTAACTTCAGGCCTCTTGCTACAGCATCCTCTAATAAGCAAAAAACATTCGGCTTATCAACTATCAATGCATGGAATTTATGCTCAGGTAGTGCTGTATAAACCGCGTCTTCCAGTAACAATATATCATCACTATCTGTCGCGTATAAAAGTGCTTCTGCTAGCGATCTGGGATGTTTAATTATATGCAACATAATGGACCTTAAAACGTCAGCAGTTTATCGCAGCTATTTAATTTTTCTTTTAACTGTTCAATTGGAAGTGGGATTATATCGAAAACCAACTCGCTATTTCTCAACCCTTGCTCTATCAAAGAGTCCTCACACAGGTACACCTCTTCAATGTCATAAAGATCCATCAATTTAAATGCAGGAACATAATCTCTAGAATAGATACCTGAGGTCTTTTGATTCGCGATAAGCTGAGTGACTCCTTCGCCAATAAAAAATACTGATATATTATCGCAGTAAGCAGAGGCAGCAAGTAATGCGTCTAATCCTTCACGTCCTTTTGCTGATGAATGCGGATGAGAACGAAAAATAAAACCAAGTTTTTTCAAAACTGCACCACTCTATCTTGTGTTAGTAAGGCTTCAGCTAAACTGCCTAATCCTGTTTGTTCAAAACCGGTCGCTAAATTATCCGCATCACATTGATGTTGTTGTGCTTCTTGTTTGCCAACAATACCTCGTCGAAGAGCGGCCGCAACACATGTTTCAAGGCGAACATTATGTTTATCAGCTAATTGTTGCCACGCTTTGGTCAAATCAAATTCATCGTTTGCAGGTACAATAAGTTTCGATCCATTCGTTACCCCATTTTGATAAAAAAACACCGAAACCAATGAGTGGCCTTTTTCAAGCAGAGCGGTGGCAAATGCGTACGCGTTTCTAGCAGATTGACTGCCATAAACGCCACCATTTACCACTAGAGTGTAACGCAAGTTCACTTATCCCCGTCCTCAGTTTTACGCTGACGAATATAGAGATAAACTGTATGTTTTGAAATATTTAATCGGTCAGCTACACGGTTTATTGCATCTTTAATGTCGAAGATACCTTTATCATATAGTTCTATTACGATTTGTCGGTTTTTAGTGTTATTTGATACAGACTTGTCTGCATTAATATTTTCAATACTTTGCTCAACCGTTTGATCTACAAGTTCGACCACATCGCTGGCAAAGTTAACCGATGATGCCGCTTCTTTTGCATCTTCCGTTGGCATAAAAGATTGCAGAATATCAGAAAAAGGGGCGTCTAAATTGATGTTGATACAAAGCAAGCCAATCACGCGATTATTACCATTACGGATAGCAATAGTAATAGATTTCATCAATACGCCGCCTTTCGCTCGGGTAAAATAAGCACGCGAAAAATTACGTTGAGAACCTTCAATATCTTTCAGCATTTTCAATGCTAAATCAGTAATAGGAGAACCAACCCGTCTACCTGTATTTTCGCCATTGGCAATTTTAATCGCAGAAGTATCCAGACTTTCTAAAGAGTGAAGTACTATTTCACAAAATGGGCCGATTAGACCCGCAATCCCATCCACTACAGCTTCATAAGATTTTAAAATTATCAGATCATGCTCGCTAAATGGTTCCACTACCACATGTTCCATTTCTAGCAACGCTTCTGCATGAACAACTTCTGAAGTAGTCACAATTTATCGCCTCGTTTAAACTCAACTAATTAATGCAAGTTTATCAGAAATTTTGAATTGCGCACCGTTTTGAGTCAATAACAACCGCTAAGATTAATTATTTTTTTATCAATAAAAAAAGGCTCGAAAAATCGAGCCTTTATTTACACAACCAAAACAACCATTATTCTGTTGTTGTCATTTCTTCTTTTTCCGCTTCTGAAGGTGCGTCAGCCGCTGTTTCCGTAGCTTGTTCTGTTACTGCTTCTGCAGGTTCTTCAACTTCACCGTTATCGATGCTAATTAATTCAACTTCAAAAACGAGAGTTGAGTTTGCAGGAATAGTCGGTGTTTCTTGAGCGCCGTAAGCCAACTCTGGCGGAATCACAAACTTATATTTAGAACCTACAGACATAAGTTGAACCCCTTCAGTCCAACCTGGAATAACACGATTGAGTGGGAATGTAGCCGTTTCATCACGATCGTATGAGCTGTCGAATTTAGTCCCGTCTATCAAAGTTCCAACATAATGCACTTCTACGGTGTCAGTCTCTGCTGGTTTTTCACCTTCAGATGGTGTCAATACTTGATATAAAAGCCCTGATTCGGTTTTTTGTACGCCGTCTTGTTTTTCAAATTCAGCTCTAAATTCATCACTGACTTTTTGTGCTTCTTCTGCTTCTGCTACAGCTTTAGCCTGCATTTTTTCATTCACTGTTTGTTGGAATGTTTCCAGCACTGTATGTAATTCTTCATCGGTCATTTTTTCTGTATCAGCAAAAACATCTTCAATACCTTGAAGTACAAGTTCTTTCTGTAAATTAACACCAATCTCAGTAGAACCTTCAATGCTAGATTCTATATTCTTAGCAAAATAAAGACCAAACGCATAAGCGGCCTTTTCTTCTTCTGTTTTAAAGTGAACAGCGCTATCAGCTTCAACTTGTACTTGTTCAACTTGAGGAGCCGCTTCCGCTTTAGGTGTTTCTTCTTTTTGACAACCTACAGCCAACATTACAGTTGCAGCAAGTAGGGACACTTTAAACAAAGGTTTCATTAAATTCTCCAAATTAATAGCTCGAGCTATTTATGTCAGTACGCACTTCTCAATCATTATCAATGAAATGTGCAAAATTAATATGGTATCAATATACTAGGGTTATGCCTGTCGACACAAACTGGATTCTTAATCAGAATGCGAATAATCTCTCATTATATGCTATTGGCTATTGTCATAAGCTTGTTAAATGGTTGTTTTTTTTCTTCCCCAGAAGATAAAAGATGGACAATAGAGCCTAAAGGCAGCACGAGTTTTGCACTCAGTCGAGACGCACACTTTGCTTTACTTTATTCCAAACAACGTCAATTACTCCTTTGGGATCTACAAGAAAATACCGAATTAGCCGCTTTAGGTAAACAAGACCTTGATGGAAACACCGTATCCCACATAAGGATTTCAGACAACAGTCGTTACGCCGTTACCGCAACTCAGCTTAATTTCGCGGTTTGGGATCTATCTTGGACTCAAGCTCAAGGCCTGTGGTCTATCTCGGATGGCTTAATCCGAGACATTGATATATCCAGCAATGGAGAACAAGTGCTGCTTGGTTTGTCCAATGGTAAAGCTATTTACGTCAATTTAGTCAGCGGAAGACGGCTAGAGTTCCTTGCCCATAGAGAAAAAGTCAATACGGTTGCGATGTCGTCCAATGGCAAATTTGCATTAACAGGCGGCAATGACTATAACGCGTACTTTTGGAATACCGATACTGGACAAGCGCTATATCGTTTTGAGCACAAAGCTCGTATTAACCGAGTAGCTTTACAGCGAGATGGAAAATACGCACTAACCTCTGATGGTGCAAACGATAGCTTTATTTGGGATTTAAAAACGGGTCAGAAAATATCAGAATTAAAATCGCTTTCAAGGCAATTAGTCTTCTCATCTGCTCGTTTTTCAGACGATGGACAATTCTTAGTAACGGGATCTCCCAATGGTCGAGTGATGTTATGGGAATCGAGCAGTGGTAAACACTTAGACAGTTGGGATGTCGAACCATTAAAAGATACTCGCCCTCCGCGTGCAGTCGTGTATGATGCCGCTTTTGATCGTCAAAATAGAATAATATCAGCCACATCAGCTGGTATTGCCCAAGCTTGGAAAATAGAACAATGACAGATAATACTATTGAACAATTACAACAACGTATTGAAGATTTAGAATACAAAGCCGCTTTCCAAGAGCAAACTATTGATGAGCTCAATGAAGCACTTAGTCAGCAACAGTTACTCATTAACAAAATGCAGGACCAAATGAAGTACGTGGTGGGTAAAGTTAAAAATATGGATTCATCCAATATGGCAGATGCGTCTGAAGAAACACCACCGCCACATTATTAATCTTTCAATAAAATTAGTCAGTCAAAACCATCTATTAAAAAAACATCTATTAAAGCTAGATGCTTGTTGTTAAGTCTCTAGCTTTACCGCTTGCTAAAACTATAACGTCAAGCTTTTTGCTTCAAAGACTAATCATCAACAAAAATAGCGACATTTAGTTGACCTTGTTTATCGATGCTTGCTCTATACATACCTGAACTATTCATTGCATTATGGATATTGCCATACTGATCGATTGCGATTAACCCTCCTTCTCCGCCCATTAATTTTAGATCACCTTGGATAACCATTTCACTCGCGGTATACACATCTTCCTGTAAATATTTCATTCGAGCAGCGACATCTGAAGCTACCATCTTACGCATAAAACATTCGCCCATACCTGTTGTCGAAACCGCCACATTATTATTTTCTGCAAATGTTCCTGCACCGATAATAGGTGAATCGCCCACTCGTCCATACTTTTTATTAGTTAAACCACCAGTACTGGTTGCCGCAGCAAGATTACCGTGTTGATCTAATGCAACTGCGCCTACTGTGCCAAACTTTTTATCATCTGGAAATTTAGACTCTGAAAGACCGAAACTGCCACTGGCTTTCATGGTTTGAAGTTGTTCATAACGTCGTTCTGTAAAGAAGTAATCCTGTTCGGTGTAGTCATGGCCATGTTCAAACGCAAACTGTTCTGCACCTTCACTAATTAAAAAAACATGATCGCTTTTTTGCATAACATCGCGTGCCAATACTACTGGATTCTTAATATGCTTCACTGCTGCTATCGCGCCCGCATCCATCTCTTTGCCATGCATAACTGAAGCATCCATCTCAACCATTTCTGTATGAGTTAATACCGAACCTTTGCCAGCATTAAAGTGAGGACTGTCTTCTAAAACTTTCACCGCGGCAACCGTGGCATCAAGCGCATCACCACCTTGTTGCAGAATTTTGTATCCTTCACGTACTGAAAGCTCCAGAGCGGTTGTGATTTCTTTTTCAAGCTCATTAGTAAGGTTTTGTTTAAGTATGGTTCCAGCGCCACCATGAATGGCGATTGCAAAAGGTAATGTAGACATAACTCATCCTTGATTAACTGAATTTTATTGATAAAAAAACCCTAAGGCATCGCAATTGTGCTCTTAGGGTTTTTATACTTACTTAACAAATCTAACCAAGAAAGTGATTAGTGTGAGCAGCCACAGCCGCCGCCATTACTTTCTTTACCTTTGCCGCCGCCGCAGCAGCCTTCTTCTTTACCTTCACCATGGCCTTCACCGCCACAACAACCACCTTCGTGATCGTGACCATCTTCTTTATGAATATGGCCGTGTTCAATTTCTTCTGCTGTCGCTTCACGCGTGGCCATCACTTCAACGTCAAACGTCAACGTTTGACCTGCAAGCATGTGATTTCCATCAACCACGACTTCATCACCATCCACTTCGGTTACTTCAACAGGAATCGGACCTTGATCGGTATCGGCTAAGAAACGCATACCAACTTCAATTTGATCAACGCCTTGGAAAACGTTAGCAGGAACACGTTGAACTAACGCTTCGTTATGTTCACCATAAGCATCATCAGGGCCAATCGTTGCAGAGAATTTATCCCCAGCTTTTTTACCTGCAAGTTCAGCTTCAAGACCAGTAATTAGGTTATTGTGGCCATGCAAATAATCTAAAGGCTTATCAGCGGTTGCTTCATCAACAACTACGCCTTCTTCAAGCTTCACTTGGTATGCTAGGCTCACTACAACGTTCTTTTCAATATTCATGTTTGCTCCAAAGAGAATTGGGGTAGCTGAATTTCCTACCAACCAAGAGTAATTTTAGTGACAATTAGCGCCTATTATGGAGGTAAAATTCTTAAACTAAAACCCTAAGGTTTAAAAAAACCGATCATATCTTGATCTGAATGTTCAGATTGTTCCATCGTTTTAGGCAGTCGTTTATCTAAATGATGACATTCAACACATTCAACCATTTCAATACTATTCTCTACCCACCAACGAAGCGAATCTTGAGCAGCGCATTTTGGGCAACTTGCCCCTGCTATAAATCGTTTCTTCAGTTTCATTCCATTAACCTTGCTTATTTAATTATTTCCAGTGATTGGTCGATTGCTTGTCGGTTTCCATTTCTTGACCGAATATTTCTTCTAGTTCTTTACGGGATTCTTTCGAGCGCAGTGCGAGATCTTTTCCATCTGTGTGTTTAGGCAGCAATTCTTTTAACATTGAATTATCCAACTTTTGAAAATGATCTTCCGCTCTTTTAGCTTGATACGGATGCATACCCAGCTCAATAAGCAACTGTCGACCTAAATCCAAAGCACCTAAAAACGTTTCACGTGAATAGTTAGGTACGCCGTGATTTAATAACTGATAGGCTTCCACACGACTCCGTGCGCGCGCTAAGATCTTAAGATGTGGAAAGTGTTGTTGGCAAATTTTCACTATGTGCAAGATATCATCAGGGTTATCAGTACAAGCAACTAAAGCTTCGGCTTTATCTGCGCCAGCTGCTCTTAATAAATCCAACTGTGTTGCGTTACCATAAAATACTTTGTAGCCATACTTACGCAACAAATTAATTTGCCCAGCATCGCTTTCAAGCACGGTAATCCGAATTTTGTTAGCGTACATAAGTCGTCCAACAACTTGGCCAAAACGACCAAATCCGGCGATAATTACCCTAGGGTTTCGGTTCACTACGTCTTCTGCATTTATATCTTCATCGTGATTAATTGTGGCAGAAAACCATTTTTTCTGGATAAGTAATAGCAATGGAGTTGTCACCATAGATAAGCTCACCACCACTAATAAAAATGAAACTAATTCAGGCGCAAGCAAATTTTCTGCTTGAGCGGCGGTAAATAATACAAAGGCAAATTCTCCACCTTGGCTCAGAATAGCCGCCATTCGACTTCGGGCTTTGGCTTGTGTTCCAAACAAGCGAGCTAAGATATACAGAATGATTCCTTTAATGGCGACTAACGCTACCACGGAGAGTAGAATCTTCATCGGTTCTAAAATGATCAAGCCAAGGTTGACAGACATACCTACTGCAATAAAAAACAACCCGAGTAACAAACCTTTAAATGGCTCTATTGCTACTTCTAGTTCGTGCCGATATTCACTTTCAGCCAACAATACACCAGCCAGAAATGTCCCTAAGGCCATAGATAGACCAAGGCTCTGCATAATTAAGGCAATGCCAATAACCAACAGTAATGCAGTAACGGTAAATAGCTCACGTACGCCACTGGTGACAACATATCGAAACAGTGGGCGTAGTAAAAAATGCCCACCCCCGAGTAAAAAAATGATAGTACCAAAAGTGATGACAGTATCTAACCAATTACCGTCACCATGACCACCAGCCAGTACCGGTAATATCGCTAACATCGGTATCACGGCTATATCTTGAAAGAGCAACACAGCAAATCCTGATTGACCCGTTTCTGAACCTGCTAAACCTTGTTCTTCAATTACTCGTAATGCGATTGCCGTAGAAGATAAGGCGAGGCCCATCCCTATCACTAAACTGGTTTGCCATGAAAGGTCAAATAAACTAGCAATACTGGCTAGTGCGCAGGTGGTTAAGACAACTTGTGCGCCACCTAACCCTAAAATGGGGCTTCTCATTTGCCATAATTTCTTAGGATTAAGCTCTAAACCAATTAGAAACAGCAATAAAACTACACCAAACTCGGCAAAATGCAAAATCGCATCGACATCGCTAATTAATCTAAATCCCCATGGACCAATGGCCACACCAGCAAGCAGATAACCCAGCACAGAACCAAGCCCTAACCTTTGCGCTAAAGGAACGGCAATTACTGCAGCCGATAAAAAGATGACGCTACTATGCAAAAAATCACCGCTCATCGCCATCACAGATCTCCTTGTGATTTTGTTGTAATATATCCCACGGGTTCATTAGCCAATGACGGTAAGTTTCCGCATGCTCATAACGCTCAACATCGGTAATGTGTCTTGCCCAATGCAACACCATCGGCTCTAACCAATTCATTCGACACAGCCCAGCAGTTAATTCAAACGGTTGTAAAATCTGTTCCATAGGATACTTGTTATAACCTGACGCAGCAAAGGCCTCACGAGCGCCGCCCGTGGTTATGACACTTCGCCAATATTTTCCAGCTAGCTCACAATCATCACCAAAAGCAAAGCCTTTTCCTAATACTCGATCCATCCACTCTTTTAAAAGGGCTGGGCAAGAATACATAAATAGTGGATGCTGAAAGACAATAATATCGTGACTCAATAAAAGCTGATGTTCTGTTTGAACATCAATGAAAAAATCTGGATATTGCGCATATAAGTCATGGATGGTTACATGTTCCAGATCTTGTATTTTTTTTAGCATCACACTATTGGCAACTGACGCATGCGGTTCTGGATGAACAAAAATGACCAATATCCGTGGTAGAGAGCTTTCTGTTTTCATCATTCCTCGACAATATTCTTTTTGCTTTCTTTCATCATTGGTAGCATATGTTATCTAAGTAAGCGTTTTTTAGACACAACTGCTCTAAATAACTATATCTAACCTAGCCTCTAGATAGAAACTATAACGCTTTGAGTTTATATCAAAAAATCATAAACTGTCCCAAATTCAGGTTACCCAGTAAACGATTTACAAATTCAAGTTCATTTGCCAACATATCCAAACTATATGGCTACAATTTACTTACAGTTGACATTTTTCGATAACAAACATCATATCGTAATTTGTATAATGATCGACTTTTATTCTTATAACGCCTACTATTCCTGCGTTTATACAACATCCTATCAATAAGATTTTTATGATTACGTTTTCAGATATTCAATTACTGCGTGGCGGTAAAGCACTTTTAGATAAAGCGACTTCAACCATCCATCCAGGAGATAAAGTCGGTTTAGTTGGGAAAAATGGTTGCGGGAAATCCACTTTATTCGCTTTATTAAAAGGCGAACTTTCTATTGATGCAGGTAATTTTAGTCAACCTGCCCATTGGGAACTAGCATGGGTTGCTCAGGAAACACCGGCTTTAGAACGCGCAGCACTTGAATACGTGATCGACGGAGATAGAGAATATCGACGTTTAGAAGCACAACTAGCTCAGGCAGAACAAGATGATAACGGTACTTTGGTTGCCGAATTACACGGTAGAATAGAAACCATAGGTGGCTACAGTATTGCTGCCAGAGCATCAGAATTACTCAATGGATTAGGGTTTAGCCAACAACAAATGAGTTGGAGTCTTACTCAATTTTCTGGTGGTTGGCGCATGCGCCTTAACTTGGCTCAAGCACTGTTATGTCGTTCAGATTTACTATTACTCGATGAGCCAACCAACCACTTAGATCTTGATGCTGTAATGTGGCTTGAAAAATGGCTACAAAGCTATCCTGGCACCTTGCTCTTGATCTCTCATGATAGAGATTTTCTCGATCCTATCGTGAATCGAATTATTCATGTAGAAAATCAATTATTAAACGAATACACCGGTAATTACTCTTCGTTTGAAGGCCAGCGCGCTCAAAAATTAATCTTGCAACAAGCAATGTACCAGAAGCAACAGAAGCAAGTAGAGCACATGCAGAGCTATATCGACCGTTTTCGCTATAAAGCATCAAAAGCAAAACAAGCACAAAGTCGCATTAAAGCGTTAGATAAAATGGAAAAGGTGCTTCCAGCTCAATTGGATAATCCATTCAGTTTCGAATTTCGCATTCCTTCTGCTTTACCTAACCCAATTTTGATGATGGATGAAGTTTCCGCAGGCTACGATGATAACCTCATCTTAGAAAAAATTCGTTTGAATTTGGTTCCTGGTAGCCGCATTGGTCTTTTAGGGCGAAATGGCGCCGGTAAATCGACATTAATAAAATTATTATCGGGTGAACTCGCTCCTCAAGGTGGTGATCTAACCTATTCCCAAGGTGTTAAAATTGGTTATTTTGCGCAGCACCAATTGGAAACGCTTCATCCTGAAGAAACACCGTTACAACACATGATGCAAATTGCGCCGAAACAAACCGAGCAAGAATTAAGGAATTATTTAGGTAGTTTTGGATTTCAGGGCGATAAAGCACTCGATAAAGTTGCTCCATTTTCTGGTGGAGAAAAAGCACGTTTAGTTTTGGCTTTAGTCGTATGGCAAAAACCCAATTTACTTTTACTTGATGAACCAACAAACCACCTTGATCTCGACATGCGTCAAGCGCTCACCTTTGCATTACAAACCTTTGAAGGTGCAATGGTCATCGTAAGTCACGATCGCTATTTACTACGAGCAACAACGGATGATCTTTACCTTGTTCATGATAGGCAAGTTGCCCCTTTTGATGGTGATTTAACCGACTATTACAAATGGCTTACCGAACAAAATAAAGCGAATAAAAAAGAAGCCACTCAAACTACTTCAAATAAAAGCAACAACAGTGCAGCATCAAAAAAAGAACAGAAACGCAAACAAGCTGAATTTCGCAAGCAAACGGCACCACTTAGAAAGTCATTAGAAAAGCTAGAAAAAAAAATGGACAAACTTGGTACAACTTTATCCGAAACAGAACAACAATTATTGGATACAGAACTGTACCAAGCGGAAAACAAAGCTAAACTAAATCAAATACTGGCTCTTCAAGCCTCTGCAAAATCTGACCTTGAGGAGGTTGAATTAGAGTGGATGACTATTCAAGAGTCGCTAGAAGAAATGGAACAGGACGCTATATGAAAAAAACCGCTTCTTTTCTCACCGTAGAACGATTATGGCAATTCAGTTTGCAATATTACGCCATGCGAGGGGTAAAAGAAGCGTGTCTTTCTCTACAAAATAATTTCAATGGCAACGTTAATTTATTGTTGCTGTTGAAATGGCTTGATGAACAACAATTAATTTTTGATCGCAATGATTGGAATCAAGTCCAACAAGCGCTTTTACGCACAGAAACATTACTTCTCCACTATCGGCATCTTCGTAAGAAAACCAAATCCCATCTCCCTGCAACCTTATATCGAGAATCGTTAGAATTTGAACTACTATTAGAAAAACAACAGCAGTCAGATTTAGTCGAATGTATTAATATCCTTGAACTCACGCCCAACAATAAAGAACCGTTAGCATTAGCTTACTGTCGCTCACTCAATGCCGAACACCTTTTTACAGCAACCTTTGCAAAACATTCTGCTAACACCAGCTCATAAAACCTCGGTTAAGTTAGCATCAACCTAACGATTATAAATTTTCATCTCACCGATAAACTGATCTCTGTTAGAATCAATGCAGAATCAACTCCACATCAATCGATGACCAACTATTATGACCGAATTTAAAGCTGCTCGTGGATTAAGTAACCCACATATCCAAACTGTCATTCCTCGATTTATCAGAAAAAAACCACTGTTTACTGCTCAATGGCAAACCTTAAACACACTTGATGGTGATTTTCTTGATCTCGCATGGAGTGAAGATCAGACAACTGATTCAGCAAAAAATAAACCTATCTTTGTCCTTTTCCACGGCTTGGAAGGCTGTTTTTACAGCCCATATGCAAACGGACTTATGCACGCCTTTGCACAAGATGGTTGGCTGTCTGTTATGATGCACTTTAGAGGCTGTAGTGGCAGGCCAAACAAGTTGGCAAGAGCTTACCATTCTGGAGAAACTGAAGACGCCCGGTTTGTACTTGAATATTTACGCAAAAACTTCCCAGATCAACCCATTGTCGCTATCGGTGTATCGCTTGGCGGTAATATGTTAGTTAACTATCTAGCCAAATATAATGATGATCCTATAGTACAAGCAGCAACTGTCGTGTCCGCTCCTTTGGATCTTGCAGCATGTTCTTCTCGTATTGAACAAGGGTTCTCCAAGGTATATCGTAACTATTTATTGAGTTCATTAAAGAAAAACGCGCTGAAAAAACACAATCAGTTAAGCCAAGCGATCGGAGTATCAACCGACACAATACATTCCCTTAAAACTCTGCGCGGATTCGATGACCTTATCACCGCCCCTTTGCATAATTTTAAAAGTGCTCATGATTATTACCGCCGATGTTCGGGAATGAATGTACTCAATGATGTCACCGTTCCTTTGCAGCTAATTCATGCTAAAGATGATCCCTTTATGACTGAGCAAGTTATCCCCAGCTTTACATTAAACAAAAACATACATTATCGACTGTTTGAACAAGGAGGTCATGTCGGCTTTCTAACTGGTTCAATGACTAAACCAAAATTTTGGTTAGAAGAAACATTGCCAAATTATTATCAAAACATTCGCACAGAGACGTAAAAATCACATGATTATTCCATGGCAAGAGATTGAAAATGACACGCTAGACAATTTAATCAAAGAATTTGTTCTGAGAGAAGGAACGGATTATGGGCAAAATGAAGTAACGCTCGATGACAAAGTAGCGCAAGTAAAAGAACAACTTAGAGTGGGTGACGCCGTTATCGTGTTTTCAGAATTACATGAAACCGTTGATATTAAACTCAAAGGCGAATTTTAGCTGGCAAAACTAAAGCATTTATTCTTTTTAGAGAATCCCATAAACTAGCAAATTACACCGTTTAATCTAATTTAATAACAAGGGATATCATGTCCGCAAAACATCCGGTTATCGCTGTTACAGGTTCATCTGGCGCAGGAACAACGACAACTTCAGAAGCATTTCGAAAAATGTTTAATATGATGAACGTTAAAGCCGCATGGGTTGAAGGAGATAGCTTTCATAAGTTCACTCGCCCAGAAATGGACATTGAGATTCGTAAAGCCAAAGAACAAGGACGACACATCAGTTATTTTGGTCCACAAGCAAACGACTTTCCGGCCTTAGAACAATTCTTCAAGAAATATGGAGAAGAAGGAAAAGGACAAGTAAGACGTTATCTACACTCCTTTGATGAAGCCGTTCCTTATAATCAGATGCCAGGAACCTTTACACCTTGGCAAGATTTACCCGAAGACAGTGATGTGCTTTTTTATGAAGGCTTGCACGGCGCAGTGGTCGATGGTGAGGTTAATGTATCACAACATGCAGACTTGCTTATTGGTATGGTGCCGATTGTTAATTTAGAATGGATTCAAAAGTTCGTACGTGACACTAGAGATAGAGGTCACTCAAGAGAAGCCGTAACCGATTCAATCGTTCGCTCTATGGATGATTACCTAAATTATATTACTCCTCAATTTTCTCGCACACATATTAACTTTCAGCGTGTTCCAACCGTCGACACATCAAACCCTCTTAACGCTAAAGGGATCCCGAGTTTAGATGAAAGTTTTGTGGTTATCCGTTTGCGTGGTATGAAGAATGTCGATTTTCCGTATCTCTTAGCTATGATTGATGGCTCATTTGTTTCGCGCCACAATACGATCGTTGTTCCAGGTGGAAAAATGAGCTTTGCTATGGAATTAATTATCCGGCCAGTCCTTCAACAGTTAATTGAAACTGGCAAGATAGGTTAATTTCTGACCGATTTAGCAGTTTGTTTGTTATACCGTGATGATGTGCACATTTTTACGCGAAGAATAAGGATTTTAGAGCGATCAAAATCAAGAAATTGACTGTAAAAAAGGATACTATTCTTAACAGACATACATATGTAGCTTGCAGCTTTGACTAAGAAATCCTATGCTAACGTCACCGAAAAATAGGGACGCGGCAAAGGAACGCTGCTTAAGTAGGCCCTGCAGATAATAGTGAGATAATTATGGTTCTAGGTAAACCTCAAACCGATCCAACATTAGAGTGGTTTCTTTCACACTGTCATATTCATAAGTATCCATCAAAGAGTACGCTTATCCACGCGGGTGAGAAAGCTGAAACTCTGTATTATATTGTGAAAGGCTCAGTGGCTGTGCTTATCAAGGATGAAGAAGGTAAAGAGATGATTCTGTCTTATCTTAACCAAGGTGACTTCATCGGTGAGCTAGGCCTCTTTGAAGAAGACCAAGAACGTACCGCATGGGTACGAGCAAAATCACCTTGTGAAGTTGCTGAAATTTCATTTAAGAAATTCCGCCAGCTGATTCAAGTTAACCCTGATATTTTGATGCGTCTTTCGTCTCAAATGGCAAGCCGTCTACAAACGACAAGCCAAAAAGTAGGTGATTTAGCCTTCTTAGATGTAACTGGTCGTATTGCTCAAACGCTGCTTAATTTGGCAAAACAGCCTGATGCAATGACGCACCCTGATGGGATGCAGATCAAAATCACTCGTCAAGAGATTGGACAAATTGTTGGCTGTTCGCGTGAGACAGTTGGACGTATTTTGAAAATGCTTGAAGAGCAGAACTTAATTTCTGCACACGGTAAAACCATCGTTGTCTACGGTACTCGATAAAAATTATTCGTTAATACGAGCCACCTATACATAAAGACAAACTAAAAAAGCAGCGGAATCGCTGCTTTTTTTTTCGATAAAATTAGGATAGCTTTTATTGTAAGCGTTTCTAATTTATGGTGCTTGTAACTTGATTGGGCATATATTTAAACATGCCCAATCCATTTAACATGACCGCTAAACTTTAGTCACATAGGTAGCGGAATTTTACATCATTCCTGGCATTCCACCCATACCACCCATGCCGCCCATATCAGGCATTGCAGCACCAGCATCTTTAGCAGGAACATCAGTAACCATTGCTTCTGTTGTGATCATAAGACCAGCAACTGAAGCTGCGAACTGTAGTGCGCTACGCGTTACTTTGGTTGGATCTAGAATACCCATTTCAAGCATATCACCGTATTCGCCTGTCGCTGCGTTGTAGCCATAGCTGCCTTCGCCTGCTTTAACGTTGTTAGCAACAACTGAGTCTTCCTCACCTGCATTCTCAACGATTTGACGGATAGGTGCTTCCATTGCTCGAAGAGCAACACGAATACCAACATTTTGTTCTTCGTTGCTACCTTCAAGGCCTGCAACTTTAGATGCTGCGCGAATAAGTGCAACACCACCACCAGCAACGACGCCCTCTTCAACTGCAGCACGAGTTGCGTGAAGTGCATCTTCCACGCGGTCTTTTTTCTCTTTCATTTCAACTTCAGTCGCAGCACCAACTTTGATTACGGCAACACCACCAGCAAGTTTCGCTACGCGCTCTTGTAGTTTCTCTTTATCGTAATCTGATGTCGCTTCTTCAATTTGCTGACGAATTTGAGAAACACGACCTTGAATCATTTCTTCTTCACCAAGACCATCAATGATAGTTGTGTTTTCTTTAGTAATGATCACGCGCTTAGCTTGACCTAGATCTTCTAACGTTGCTTTTTCTAGTTCTAAACCAATCTCTTCAGAAATAACCGTACCAGAAGTTAGAATCGCTATATCTTGTAGCATTGACTTGCGACGATCACCAAAACCAGGTGCTTTAACTGCTGCTGCTTTCACGATGCCACGCATGTTGTTTACTACCAATGTAGCCAGTGCTTCACCTTCAACATCTTCCGCAATGATCAGCAGTGGACGAGAGGCTTTAGCAACGGCTTCTAACGTGGTTAGCAACTCACGAATATTCGATATTTTTTTGTCGATCAAAAGAATGAATGGGTTTTCTAATTCAACCGCACCCGCTTCTTGGTTAGTAATGAAGTATGGAGATAGGTAGCCTCGGTCAAACTGCATACCTTCAACAACATCAAGTTCATCTTGAAGTGCTTGGCCTTCTTCAACAGTAATCACACCGTCGCGACCTACTTTTTCCATCGCTTCAGCAATGATGTTACCAACAGTTTCATCAGTGTTCGCTGAAATCGTTCCTACTTGTGCTATCGCTTTTGTATCTGCACATGGCACAGATAGAGCTTTAAGCTCTTCTACTGCAGCAACAACTGCTTTATCGATACCACGTTTAAGGTCCATTGGATTCATACCAGCAGCTACCGCTTTAAGGCCTTCAGTAATGATTGACTGAGCTAATACTGTAGCTGTTGTTGTTCCGTCACCAGCGGCATCATTTGCTTGAGAAGCCACTTCTTTAACCATTTGTGCGCCCATGTTTTGGAACTTATCTTCTAGTTCAATTTCACGCGCGACAGAAACACCATCTTTAGTGATGGTTGGTGCACCGAAAGATTTGTCCAATACAACGTTACGACCTTTCGGTCCAAGCGTTACTTTTACAGCATCAGCTAGAACATTTACGCCTTCTAGCATTTTGATTCGTGCATCATTACCAAATTTTACGTCTTTAGCAGCCATCTTATATATCCTTTCCTAAATACTATTTTATATTTGCTTATCGTTTAAGAGTGAATTACTCAACGTATGCTTATTCAACAATTGCCATAATGTCATTTTCAGACATGACTAATACTTCTTTTCCATCTATTTTTTCAGTTTTTGTGCCGTAGCCTTCTGCAAAAATAACTACATCACCAACTTTTACGTCCAAAGGCTGAACGGTACCATTTTCTAGAATACGGCCTTTGCCTACAGCGAGAACTGTTCCGCGAGTAGACTTTTCTGCAGCCGATCCAGTTAATACAATGCCACCTGCAGATTTTGATTCAACTTCTTTGCGCTCAACGATAACACGGTCGTGTAAAGGACGAATATTCATGAGGTCGTCTCTCCTGATTGTTGTTTCATTTAATGGATAAAGTGCTGAATTCTCAGCGCGTGAAAGTTATGTGGGGGATCATGTGCAAAATCCCAAGGGGAAAAATCAATTTTTTATCTCAGAAACGACATTTTTTTTAATAAATTGTTTTTTTTGAATAAAAACCGATTTTTAGCCAACATAGATAAATTATTGCATTGAATAGGCGACTGGTTCAAAATCTTGCTAATTACAGATTAGGTAAAGAAAATGACTTGTAAATATTGTCATAGTAATTGGTTCTGGGAAAAAATTGGCCGATGCAATCAATGCATGAATCAATTAACCGTGTTATCCGCTTTATGTTGGATTGTCTGGTGGTGGTTTTATAGGAATGATCTTAGAAGTGTCGAATCAATTACGCTAATTGTCGCAGGGTTTACGTTTAATTTTGTTTTATTTCTTCATCTTCTGTTTAAATTTGTCGTTATTCCGCTACAGAAGAAAAACAAAACATAACCTTACTACCTTGTACCAATCTAAATAGATTGGACAAGGTAGTAAGAATTAATTCAACTTACTTCTCTAGTTTAAGGAAGTAATCGAAAATTTCAGGAACGTTACCGTTACCTAGGCCAGCATCAAATGCAGCTTGAAGGTTAGCAGAAGAACCTTCCGCGATCTTAGATTCAGTACCAAGATCTTCTACCATTTTTAGGAAGTAACCTAAATCTTTGTTTGCATTCGCAATTGAGAAACCTAAGTCACTTACGCCGTCAACTGCGTAGTTTTTACAGAAACCCATAAATGGAGAGTTAGAAGGACCAGCTGACATGATGTCAAATAGTTGTTGGCGATCAACACCGGCAAGATCAGCAACAGCGAAAGCTTGAGACATAGCACAAACAGTCGTCATACCCATAAAGTTATTTACAAGCTTAGTTGTATGACCCGCACCTAGAGCACCAAGATGGAATACGTTCTCACCTTGCTCTTCTAGTACTGGCTTAATTTTATTGAACGTATCCATGTCACCGGCTGCCATGATGTTTAATAGACCATCTTTAGCGTGTGCTGGAGTACGACCAAGAGGAGCATCGATCATACCGGCACCTTTTTCAGCAAGAGCTTCACCGATCTTACGAGTAGATGCTGGAATAGAAGTACCAAAGTCAATTAATACTGAACCTTGTTTAATTCCTGCAAGAATACCGTCATCGCCGTAAACGAGTTTTTCAACTACAGCAGAAGTAGTAAGACAAAGCATAACGATGTCACTTGCTGCCGCTAATTCTTTAGCAGAAGTCGCTTCTTTAGCACCGCGAGCAACACAAGTTGCTACTGCTTCTTTGTTAAGATCCATAACATTCAGCTCGTAGCCTCTGTTTTGTAGGTTCTCAACCATGTTACCGCCCATAAGGCCAAGTCCGATAAAACCGATTACTGGTTTTGTCATGTCTAACTCCCAAAAATACTATTGTATGTTTATATGAGTATAAATAATATACGTCTGGTTATATTTAAGCAATCCTGAAGGCTAGAAATTATTGCAAGATGTTAAGTAGCTCAATCGTTAATGCAAAAAATTACAAGAAATGTTCAAAAATAGACTTGATTGTTCTCAAAAAAGCCGTCGAATTTTTGTTTTTAGCATAGTACAAAAAACAAACGGTGGTTGCGTATTGGTCGGATGTAGAATTATCACCTTAGATAAATTTAGATTTCAGTGAATAAAAATTAGGCTTAAATAAAGAAAAAGCCCCTAATCCAATCCGGATAGAGGCTCTCTTAGATTCTTCTAAGAAAAAGCAGTGGTACTTATTAAGACCGGGCTTTTTCTAAATTGTTCCCAAAAAAGATCTTTTTTTTTTAGAATTTGCTAATAAATTATTTTATCTATTATTTTTCAATAAATTATGCAACATTAGTTCGAATAATAGTTTGTTCACAAAGATCTATTTCTAGTGCGACTTCATCACATGCATGAATTCTTGGGCACTGTTCACAATCTTTCAAGACTTTCTCTGGTAGTAAACTCTTAGAGGTCGGCAGAAAGTTCTGTTTCATAAAGAACTCTGGGGTTCGAGTCAACACAAACACTTTCTGTATTGCCATCTGTTTTGCTTTATCTATTAAGTGTTGAACAATAGCGGTCCCTTGCCCTTGCTTATGCCAACCAGCTTCAATACCAAGCGAGCGAATCTCTGCTAATCCAGAATCATAAACATACAGCGAAGCACAGCCAGTCACTTCGCCTTGATGTTCAACCACGGCGAACGAGCCGATATCACGAATCAATTCATTACGATTTCTAGGTAAGTTTTCACCCATATTCGACCAATAAGCCACCATACCTTCTAACGCGTCAATATCGGTAAGTCTGGCTGAGCGAACTTTAATCGCTGAGACATTTCTTTTCTCGAGGCGTTGTTGAGCATGGTTTACCGCGTAGGCAACTTGTTTTGGTGAAACGCCACCAAGAGCAGAGCGTTTTTCTAAGCACGACTCAATAGTCAATATGCCATAAACATCTTCTTCTATCACCTCAGAGAACACTTTCAATTCGGCAATCGATAATTCTTCTAACGCACAACCTTTCTCTATCGCGCCAACAACCGCGACACCAACAATATGGTGAGCTTCACGGAATGGTATGTCTTTAGCAACAAGGTAGTCTGCCAGTTCAGTAGCATTGGCATAACCTTGTTTTGCTGCTTCCAATGTACGCTCTTGGTTGATTTTCAATCCATCAAAACACAGCGCCGCCATTTCCATACAATCATTCCATGTATCTAATGCATCGAATAGGCCCTCTTTGTCTTCTTGCATATCTTTGTTGTAGGCAAGAGGTAAGGCTTTAACTGTCATCATCATAGCGGCTAATGAACCATATACACGCCCACATTTACCACGGATTAACTCCAATGCATCAGGATTTTTCTTTTGTGGCATTAAAGACGAACCAGAGGTTACCGTGTCGGCTAACTCGATGAAATTAGACTCACCTGAGTTATAAAAAATCATATCTTCCGCTAGACGAGATAAATGCAGCATAGAAATAGAAGCAATAGACATGAGCTCCATCACATGATCTCGGTCAGAAACTGAGTCAAGGCTATTGCGGGTTGCTCGTCTAAAACCAAGATTGTGGGCTAAGTCTTGACGATCCATAGGGTAAGCCGTACCAGCTAATGCTCCAGAACCTAATGGACAAGTATCTAAACGATTAATGGCATCACTTAAACGTGAGTAGTCACGTTCAAACATTTCTACATACGCTAAGCACCAATGCGCAAATGTAACAGGTTGAGCACGTTGCAAGTGAGTATAGCCAGGTAATACCGTTGCTTGGTGCTGAGAAGCAACGTCAACTAATTGATTTTGTAAACGATCCATTACACGCAGTAAATGTTGACCTTGTTGACGACACCACAACTTAAGGTCTGTGGCAACCTGATCATTACGCGAGCGACCAGTGTGCAATTTTTTGCCCAAATCACCAACTTTGCTGATCAATTGTTGTTCGACCCAGCTGTGAATATCTTCAGCGTCAGATTTAAGGATCTGCTCTGGATCTTCCATTACTTCTAGTTTTAGTTCATTTAATGCAAGTTCTAGCTTTTGCTGTTCCGTTTCGTTTAGAACACCTACTGAAAGCAGTGCTTTAGACCAAGCGATTGAGCCCACAATGTCTTGCTCAGCCAATCGGTAATCAAAGCGCAATGAATCGTTAAAGTCTTTGAACCGAGTGTCTGCTGCTTGGGTAAATCTACCGCCCCATAATGCCATTGTGTATCTCCTGATCTAAACGGAAGCTAATTATTGTTTTTAATTGGTAATCTAATACTACTCAATTCTCGATTGTAGATACTAGCGATATACAACCGAGAATCAAGCGCTGCTATATTAATATTTGTTCATTCTAATTAATTACTTTTGAGAGTTCAAAGTACGAATACGGCTCGCCAGAGAATATAAACGGATAAATCCTTCTGCATGGCTTTGGTCATAAACGTCATCTTCACCAAACGTTGCGAATTGCTCACTATACAAACTATTATCTGAACGCTTCTGTGTAGCTGTCGCTTGTCCTTTATATAGCTTAATAACCACTTCACCATTCACATCTTTCGCTAGGCTCTCTGTAGCAGCAAGAATAGATTCACATAGCGGAGTAAACCAACGACCATCATAAATAAGGTGGGACGCTTTGATACCTAACTCTTCACGGAATTCAAAAGAGCTTTTGTCTAAAACAAGTTGTTCAATTGAACGCAGTGCTTCCATCATGATCGTTCCTCCTGGTGTTTCATAACAACCACGAGATTTCATACCCACCAAACGGTTTTCTACGATATCGATACGGCCAATACCATGCTCAACACCTTTGTCATTCAAATACATAAGTACGTCGTATGGCGACATTTCTTTACCGTCAACAGCAACCACTTCACAGTTTTCAACTTTTAATGTTACATATTCAGCTTCATTTGGTGCTTCTTCTGGGCTCTTAGTCCATGCCCAACAATCATCATTAGGCGCATTCCAAGTTTCTTCTAGTACACCGCCTTCTGTAGAAATATGCCATGCATTCGCATCACGAGAGTAAATTTTAGTTAACGAAGCAGTACAAGGAATGTTACGTTCCGCTAGGTAATCTAAACATTCTTCACGGCTCACAAGATCCCATTCACGCCACGGCGCAATAACGTGTAAATCAGGGGCTAAAGCAGCAAATGCACCTTCAAAACGTACTTGGTCATTACCTTTACCAGTACAACCGTGCGCTAACGCATCCGCACCAACTTTACGTGCACATTCCACTTGAGCTTTAGCGATAATTGGACGAGCCATAGAAGTACCTAATAGATACTTACCTTCGTATAATGCACCGGTTTTAAGTGATGGGTAAATATAGTCTTTTACCATCTCTTCTTTTAGATCAGCGACATAAACTTCAGATGCACCAGAAGCAATAGCTTTCTCTTCTACGCCTTCTAGCTCTTCTGCTCCTTGACCTACATCGGCAACAAACGCCACCACTTCACACCCATAGTTCTCTTTTAACCATGGGATAATGACTGATGTGTCCAGACCGCCGGAATAGGCTACGACTACTTTTTTAACTTCTACTTTGCTCATTGTATTTCTCCTAATCTCCCGGTCTGCACTGGCGGTCAGTTCCTGGGGTTTAAATTGGTAATTTATACTGTTTAATTTTATTTAAAAATAACAAGTTAGCTTAGTTCAAACTAACATGGTAACTTCAAAATTTATTGGGGTAAAAACTGAGTACCGATGCTTTTACCTGAAAATAGTTCATTTAATTTTTCTGGATAACGCCACGTTGCCACTTCAATCGGTCTACCGAGTTCGTTTGCAGCATCAAGCGCCGCTTCTACTTTTACTATCATTCCGTCAGTAATCACTTTGCCTTGAATAAGCGCATCTGCTTGAGCTTTATCAAGATTAGGTAGCAAGTGACCTTTACCATCTAATACACCACTCACATCGGAAAGAAGTACAAGCTCTGCGTCTAAGGCACTGGCAACAGCAACCGCGGCCTGATCTGCGTTAACATTCATCATTTGACCTTGATCCGTCAAGCCAATAGAACTGATGATCGGCAGTGCTCCTGTCGCTAGAATAGCCTTAACCACGGTGGCATCTCCGGCACTTGCCTTACCAACCGCACCTAATTCTGGGTCAAGTTCAACAACGTTGCATAGACCGCCGTCAGCTAAACAAAGGCCAATCGGATTCAATCCATTCTTAATCGCTTCACCTTGCAATGATTTATTCGCTGTACCCGCTAAAGCACCAGCAATGATATCAATCTGGTCATATGGTGTAACACGAAGGCCGTTTTTCTTCTCTGTTGATAATTGCAGTTTTGCCATTAGATCATCTACCAAATAGCCACCGCCATGAACAATGACCAGTTCTCTATCTGCTTGATTTTGATACGCTTGAATAGCATTAAACAGCTTGCCCAGAGTTTCAGTACATGACAACGCCGCTCCGCCTAACTTAATCACTAATGGTTTTAATGTTTGATTCATAATAATTATCTCTACACAAGTGAAGTAAGCGGCTGAAAGCCGTTACGAATATTCACACATTGCATCGCATGGCTGGATGCCCCTTTCAATAAATTGTCGATAGCGGAAACAACAATCACATGTTCGCCTTCGACCTTCCATCCGATATCACAAAACGGTGTATTCTCAACATCTTGTATTCTTGGCACGGAATCGTGTTTCAAACGAACAGCGGGTTTATTCTTGTAAGCTTGATCAAAGGCTTTACTGACATCATCGGCACTAACACCAACAGCCAGCTTCATCGTGATCGTCGCTAAAATACCTCGTTTAAAGTTACCTAAATGTGGTGTAAAAATAACGTCACAGCCCAAGTGAGAAGCAATTTCTGGTTTATGACGATGACTAAATAGTCCATAAGGCTGCAAACTCACTTCGCAAAAGCTGTTAACCATAGATGATTTACGACCAGCACCAGAAACCCCGCTAGTTGCATTAATGATTGGCCACTGGTTGAGGTCTAACATATTCATTTCAATTAGCGGTTTAATCGCTAATTGTGACGCAGTAGGATAGCAACCAGCCACAGCAACCAAATCTGTGCTTTTAATCTCTGATTCATTCCATTCTGCCAAACCATAAACAGCGTCATTTAATAAATTTTCATGTTGATGTTCAAAGCCGTAATATTGAGGGTAAAAGCTATTTGATTGAACTCGATAAGCCCCAGATAAATCAAAAACCTGACAATCTTGTGCTAAAAATTCAGGTGCTAAATCATGACTCACTTCATGTGCCGTTGCTAAAAATACGATATCGCACTCTTTTGCTACAGATTGCACATCAGTTAATGGTTGAACATTCATATCCACCACACCAGCAAGTTTGCCGTGTAATGCACCAATCGATTTATTCGCATCGACACTATTGGCTGAAACGTATAATCCTGATAGCGTTAACTGTGGGTGTCTTGTCACCATAAGAGCGAGCTCTGCTCCGGTATATCCACTTGCACCAATAATTGTAGCTTTTAACATCTTCACTTATCCAAATAGCTGGGTAAAAAAACAACGGTCACACTTGACTAATCATACTAAAAAAAACGCAATATTCGGTTTTTTATTCACAAATAATGATTTAATATGCTTTTTAACGTCTTAACGGTTAACTGTCAATAGGGGAAGTAAAGATAATATGCAATTACCTAAATTTATCGATGTATATAAGGGGTTGATTTCTACCTCTTCCATTAGCTCAACAGACCCAAGCTGGGATGAGGGCAATAGCAAAGTCATTGAATTACTCGCTGACTGGCTAAAACAAATGGACTTTGAAGTTAGTGTTATCGAAGTGGAAAAAGGTAAATGCAACCTAATAGCAAAACGAGGGCAAGGAGAAGGAGGTCTACTATTAGCAGGACATACCGATACCGTTCCTTTTGATCAGGGGCGTTGGAATTTTGATCCACATGCATTAACAGAAGTTAATAATCGCTTTTATGGCTTAGGTACAGCGGATATGAAAGGCTTTTTTGCTTTTATTATTGAAGCAGTAAAACAGATAGATTGGAAAAATCAGAAAAAGCCTGTTTATATTTTAGCTACCTGCGATGAAGAGACCACCATGCTAGGGGCTCGTCATTTTACTGATTCGGCGCCAATTCAACCTGATTACTGCATCATTGGTGAACCAACTAGTTTGGTGCCAGTAAGAGGACATAAGGGCCATGTTGCCAATGCTATTCGAGTGACAGGAAAATCGGGGCATTCGTCCGATCCGGCCTTAGGCGTCAATGCTATTGAGATCATGCATGAAGTTATGTTTGCCTTAATGCAGTTAAAAAATAAGTTAATTAAAGAGTATCATCACCCAGGGTTCGCGATTCCATCGCCGACACTAAATTTGGGGCATATTCATGGTGGCGACAGTGCCAACCGTATTTGTGGTTGCTGTGAACTTCATTACGATGTTCGTCCTTTACCCGGTATTAGCTTAGATGGACTTGATAATCTATTACGCGGAGCCTTAAAAGAAGTCGAAGCCAAATGGCCAGATCGTATTGAAATAACGCCATTACATGAGCCTATTCCCGGATATGAATGTACACATGATGATGGGTTTATTGTCGGTATGGAAGAGATCTGTGCAACCGAATCTGAAACAGTAAATTACTGTACTGAAGCGCCGTTTTTACAACAATTATGTCCTACTTTAGTACTTGGTCCGGGCTCAATTGAACAAGCTCATCAACCGGATGAATTTTTAGCGACTGAATATATTGAACCGACAATCAAAATACTGTCAAAAGCCATTCATCAGTACTGCTTTTAAGCAGTAACGACATTAGCAGTAAAAAATAACAAGGCTTTTATGACTATTAAGTGTGCGTAAATGTAAAAACACATAACGATTAAAAGCACTTACTTGTTAACAACCGTGTCTTTGTTTAGTGCAAATAAAGGATTAGTGCATTGTGATTGATGAGTAAATCCAAGGAACCGAATTCATTTCAATTACATAGCGAATGAGATCGATAGGATTGGAACTAGTATTAGTAGTGAAATAAATTTTCATCTTCATTTACGAAACGCGAATCATGAAAAGGGACTTTGATTCATGTCATTAAAATCATAAGGTCTTTATTTGACTCAGAGCACATAAATTAGCTAGATTGTCTATCCAGGACGAAAATAGACTGTAATTTAATTACGAGGCAGAAAGGAAATGAACGAGAAGTATGCTGCTTTAAAAAGTAATGTGAGAACATTAGGTCACTTACTTGGCAACACTATAAAAAATGCCCATGGCGAAGAAATCTTAGAAAAAGTAGAAGAGATACGCCAGCTTTCAAAATCTGCCGAACGAGAAAACGATCAACAAGCTCGTGAGAAGCTTATCAAAGTGATCTCAGATCTACCAGATGACCAATTAAACCCTGTTGCTAGGGCTTTTAACCAATTTTTAAACTTAACCAATATTGCTGAGCAATACCACACAATTTCACGCCATTGTGATACCAATGTTTGTGAACCAGATGCTATTCATTCACTGTTTTCCAAACTGACGTCAAATAGTGTAGGTAAACTCGATACCGCACAAGCAATCAAAGAGCTTAATATTGAATTAGTACTGACGGCTCATCCGACTGAAATCGCTCGGCGTACCATGATTAACAAGCTAGTGAAGATAAATCAATGTCTTTCACAACTTGAGCTTACTGACCTTTCTGACAGAGAACGGGTTAAACAAGAACGCCGTCTAGAGCAACTTATTGCTCAATCTTGGCATTCTGATGATATGCGTAAAGAACGCCCAACGCCGTTAGATGAAGCTAAATGGGGCTTTGCTGTTGTTGAAAATTCATTATGGCAAGCGGTTCCTGAGTTTTTACGTGAGTTCAATGATCGAGTAGAAGAATATTTAGGTGAAGGTTTACCTATTGATGCTCGCCCTGTTCATTTTTCTTCTTGGATGGGAGGCGACAGAGATGGTAACCCGTTTGTTACTCACAATATCACCCATGAAGTACTGCACTTGTCACGCTGGAAAGCAGCAGATCTGTATTTAAATGATATTCAAGAGCTTATCAGTGAACTGTCAATGGTTGATTGCAGCGAAGGCTTACGTGAATTTGCTGGCGAAGCTCATGAACCTTATCGAGCGGTTCTAAAAGATCTACGTGTTCTTTTAACTGATACATTAGACGTTCTTGATGCAAAAATTAACAAAACCGATGTACCAAACAAAATCATTTTAGAGAAAGTGGAACAATTGTGGCTGCCTCTTCACGCATGCTACCAATCTCTTCACCAATGCGGTATGGGCGTTATAGCTGATGGTTCGTTACTTGATACATTACGCCGAGTTAGAGCATTTGGTGTTCACTTAGTCCGTTTAGATATTCGCCAAGAAAGTACTCGTCATTCCGATGTACTGTCTGAGCTAACGCGTTACCTTGGTATTGGTGATTACGATCACTGGAGCGAACAAGATAAGATCTCTTTCCTTGTAAATGAATTAAGTTCTAAGCGCCCATTATTGCCACGTAATTGGCAACCGTCTGAAGCGGTAAAAGAGGTTTTAGACACCTGTAAGATCATTGCTAGCCAATCACGCGAAGCGTTTGGTTCTTATGTTATATCGATGGCTCGTACCGCGTCAGATGTTCTTGCTGTTCATTTACTTCTTCAAGAGTCTGGTTGTGAGTTCAGAATGGATGTTTGCCCATTATTCGAAACCCTAGATGATTTAAATAACTCAGAAGCAGTCATCAAACAACTGCTAGAGATTGACTGGTATCGTGGCTTTATTCAAAACCATCAAATGGTCATGATTGGCTATTCTGATTCAGCCAAAGATGCCGGTGTTATGTCAGCAGGATGGGCACAATACAGCGCAATGGATGCCTTAGTGCGTGTCTGTGAAGAAGCCAACATAGAGCTAACTCTATTCCATGGCCGAGGAGGCACAATTGGTCGTGGTGGAGCACCAGCGCATGCTGCATTACTGTCTCAACCACCAAAAAGCTTACAAGGTGGCCTGCGTGTAACCGAACAAGGTGAAATGATCCGCTTTAAGTTGGGCTTACCTGAAGTGGCTGTGAACAGTTTTAATCTGTACGCCAGTGCCGTGCTAGAAGCTAACCTTTTGCCACCACCAAATCCAAAACAAGAATGGCGTGATTTGATGGAAGAGTTATCACAAGTGTCCTGTGCAGCATATCGTTCTGTAGTAAGAGAAGAACCCGATTTTGTTCCATACTTCAGAGCCGCAACTCCAGAACAAGAACTGGGTAAATTACCTTTAGGATCTCGTCCTTCGAAAAGAAATCCAAATGGTGGTGTTGAAAGCTTACGAGCGATTCCATGGATATTCTCATGGAGTCAAAACCGATTAGTGCTCCCTGCTTGGCTAGGTGCTGGTGAATCCATTCAGCACTCTATCGATCATGGGCATCAGGATTTGTTAGAAGAAATGTGCCGCGAGTGGCCTTTCTTTTCAACTCGTTTGGGTATGCTTGAAATGGTGTATTCTAAATCGAGTATTGAGATATCTCAGTACTACGATCAAAGACTTACCGACAAATCATTGTGGAGACTGGGCGATAGATTAAGAGATCAACTACAAAAAGACATCAAAGCCGTGCTTAATGTAGAAAACAATGAAAACTTAATGCAAAGCAATCCCTGGGGTCTTGAATCTATTCGACTACGTAACGTATATGTATTGCCAATGAACATTCTTCAAGCTGAACTTCTGTATCGAACTCGTCATGCAGATGACGTATCTTCTGAACTAGATGAAGCGTTAATGGTGACCATTGCAGGTATTGCAGCAGGAATGCGTAATACTGGTTAGTATCAATAACTAAAAACAGGGCAACAATACTCACGTATTTAGAATGTTGTCCTGTTTACACTTCTTATTGAGAGATTTGTCATCATTTCTAGACAAATCGGCTCATATTTTTATTCATCCCGCAAATTTTAATGGTATGCTTACTGCCGTTGTGCATGAAAGATAGACCATACTTATAACAGCACACCATCAAGGAATAAAACTCCAAAATACCGCTAGGTGGAATTCGGCTTTAAATTGGGATAAACGAACGAACAAAGAGTCGTCGTTATCCTGAACTGCTAGATTAATGGGTGTCAAACAAAGCAATAACGCAGTTCATAGTTATAAATTTTTATATTACTAATTATTGGATTTAAGACATGTCATTACCACACGTAATCTTAACCGTTTTAAGCACTCGTAATGCTACCGGATATGATATCACCAAAGAATTTTCCTACAGTATTGGTTATTTTTGGAAAGCAAGTCATCAACAAGTTTATCGCGAGCTAAATAAGATGGCTCAAAATGATCTCGTTACCTGTACCGTTCAACCACAAGACGGCAAACCAGATAAAAAAGTGTACTCTATTACTGAAAATGGACGTAAAGCTTTAGGAGAATGGTTTGAACAACCCACAGCACAACCAACCGTCAGAGATGAGTTTAGTGCTAAGCTTATAGCTTGTGCAGTTCACCCTACCTCTCCGTTGAAAGAACAGATATCGTTACTTATTAACGAATCTAAACAACTGGTTAATCACTATAAAAAGATAGAAGCAACACAATATGGTGATCCTGCTAAATTAGATAAACACGCAAAATTAGAACGCCTTACTTTGAGACGAAATATGGTAATGCGGGAAGCATGGATTAACTGGGCAGAAGAAGTGGCTGCTGAACTAGATTCTATAGAATAATTATTTATATTCTTTGAATTCAATAAAATCCTGTAACATGAATAAAAATATACGTGTTGATATTTTCATTCATAGAAAATTTAAAAAGAGTTGATAAATTATATCAACTCTTTTTTTCACTATTATTCTAACGCTGACTAACAAGTACTGTTTATCTGGTCGGCCTAACCCCTAAAGTATGGCATAGAGCAAACGTCATTTCTGCACGATTCAACGTATAGAAATGGAAGTCTTTCACCCCTTCACGACTAAGAATTCTTACCATATCAATTGCTTGACTTGCTCCAACCAACTGCCTAGTTGTAGGGTCATCTTCCAAGCCACTGAACTGCTGAGCCATCCACCCAGGTACTTTTACATGATTCATTGCAGCAAATCGCGACGCTTGAGTAAAATTAGACACAGGTAAAATGCCTGGCACTATCTCAACATCAATACCAGCACTGACGCAACGATCACGGAACCTTAGATAACTTTCAACATCAAAAAAGAATTGAGTGATAGCTCTGTTTGCACCTGCATCCACTTTTCTCTTTAAATTAAGTAAATCAGCTTGAGCACTTTTAGCTTCTGGATGCACTTCAGGAAAAGCGGCGACCGAGATATCAAAATCGTGACGCGATTTTAACAAGTCAACCAAATCCGATGCGTACATATCTGGAGCACCACCGTCAGCTGGAATATCACCACGTAAAGCCACTATATTACGAATACCATTTGCCCAATAGTCTTCTGCAATATCAATCAGTTCATCACGACTAGCATCAATGCATGTTAAATGTGGAGCGGCGACTAAGCCCGTTTGATCTTTAATTTGTTTAATAATCGAATGAGTACGATCTCGTTCACCAGAATTTGCGCCATAAGTTACAGAGACAAATTTTGGCTGTAACGTTTTTAAACGATGAACAGAATTCCAAAGGGTTTCTTCCATTTTTTCACTACTAGGTGGGAAGAACTCAAATGAAACGTTAATATCCCCAAGCTCTGCGATATTTTGATTTAAAGCGTCTAAATGACTTGCATGTGAATAGCTCATTGTTCAGTTCTCTCCCATTTCGGGCTAATAATAGGTGGTATTTTTTGACGTTTAGACGTCTATATGTCCAATAGAATGTAATGAAACGAGCTTAATGTCAACCTGATGATCATGAGCAATTTTCATGTAAAAATGAGAATTGCTCAACAAGTGGTTTAATTGATAGGCGAACAGTGAAGGCCACTCGTGAATAGTGACCTTATAGTAAATTAAAATAAGTTAGAAAGCCGGTTGATATCGGATTGAATCGCTCCAGCAGTAACAAACTGACCTGCACCCGGTCCACGAATAACCAGTGGGTTATCTTTGTACCAGATACTTTCAATAGCAAAAATATTATCACATGGCAGTAAGTTAGCTAACGCATGTTCTTTATTCAACGTCTCTATACCTACCGTTGCTGTTCCATCTTTTTCTAAACGAGCAACATAGCGTAATACTCGATCTTCTTTCTGCGCTTTAGCCAATCTCTCTGCCAAGATTTCATTCAGCCGCTGCCCTTGGTCAAAAAACTGATCAATCGTCAAACCCTTAAGTTCTTCTGGTATCAGAGACTCTACTTTGACATTTTCTGGCTCAATAATTAAACCGGATTCTCGAGCCAAAATAACCAATTTTCTCATAACATCAGAACCATTCAAATCTTCACGAGGATCCGGCTCGGTAAGACCTTGTTGCCAAGCGAGTTCAACCAGTTCACTAAATGGAATAGAACCATCAAATTGTTGAAACAGCCAAGATAACGTCCCCGAAAATATTCCGGACAAGGCCGTTATTTTGTCGCCACTCTCTTTTAAATCTCGTACCGTATGATTTATCGGTAGTCCTGCACCTACTGTAGCATTATAAAGCCAATGTCGGCCTGTTTTCGCAAAGGCATCTTGCACCTGATGATAAAAAGCACTCGAAGCTGACCCAGCAAATTTATTGGCAGAAATTAAATGAAAACCTTTCTCTGCTATCTCCGGGTACTTCATAGACAACTCTTCACTGGCGGTCACGTCTAAGATAATCACTTCATCAAATACCTGTTGATGGCTCAATCTTGTTAACCATTCCTTGCCATCACTTTCAATTGCTTCAGCATCATATTGATTCAACACACTACTAGGATCAATTCCGTCTGTATCCATCCAGTAGGTTTTGCTTCCGATAACGGCAATTAAGTCAAAACTCATTCCCCTACGCTTTTCTATTTCACTTTTTTGTGTGTTGAAAAGCTGTAACCAACCAGAACCAATATTGCCTTTTCCACATAACACCAAACCAATTCTTTTTTGAGCTTGGAATAACTGCGTGTGAATATTTTGAATGAATCTTTCAGTATTAGAAGTACGTAAAACAGCGGCTAAGCTCAGACCGGATTCCGCTTCACACATAAACTCCACTGGTGCATTTTTTAATTGTTGGTAGAAACCATGGCTATGAATTGGGTTTTTAGTTACGCCTGCACCAACTGCGGCAACCATAGAATAGCCTTCTTTGAGACGAATATCGGCTTCGATGGCAGCATCGTTTAAATACCTCAACGCTCCAGTAGCAACTTCGGAGGTGTAAGCCAGTAATATTTCTCCTTGATCGGCTTGTACCTCAAAGGCTAACGGTTGCAACTGAGCTCGTTGTAAACTTTGTAAAACCTCTTCTTTTGCTCGTTCAAAATCGTGGCCTAGGCTAAAGATCAATTCGATAAGCAGTACATCATCAAGCGAAGTGATAATTTTAGCACCACGACCGGAAGCAAGGACTCTTTCTATTTTGGTTGAGCCTGCTTCGGGTTGATAACTGCATCGCAGTTCTAAATCCATAGCACTTTGAGCAACTGGTTGTAAGGTTCTACTGTGCAAAACAGGGGCTGCTAGGCGAGCAAGTTCACTGGCTTCGTCAAGCCTTAATAAAGGCAATAAACAAGCGTCATTCACCTTACGTGGATCAGCACTATATACGCCACTAACATCGCTCCAAATTGTCACTCGGCTCACATCAGCCAAAGCACCAATCATTGTGGCTGAATAATCCGAACCATTACGCCCCAATAATACCGTATCATCAGCACTATTTTTGGCCATAAAACCAGTAATAACTAATCGATATTGTGGGTGCTGAACCATAACATCTTTGAGTAAAGGCCGAGAGCGTGAACGGTCAATTTCTGGTTGAGTACCTAAATCTGCTCGCAAAAAATCTCGTGAATCGATGGCTACAGAAAGCATTGTTTCTTGGCTAAGTAGCTGCGCTAATAATCTAGCGGACCAAACTTCACCATGCCCAAGTACACTCGCTTCTTGTTGATGAGTGAGTGGAATTTGCATATCACCTAAAGCAGAAAACTCTGAATGCAACACAGCTAATAATTCATCGGGTTCATCAAGTAACTGTTCAATTAAATCCGATTGATATTGGCGCAACTGCATAAGTAATTCATGCGCCGTTCTTCCATCTTTATTTAGAGCACTTAACCATTCCAGCAGTCGATTGGTCGTATCACCGGCCGCAGAAACGACAATTAAATCTTCATGTTGTGAATATTCGGAAAGAATGTTCGCCACACGCTTATAGCACTCAGGGTTCGCAAGACTGCTCCCACCGAATTTATGCAGCTGACGCTTACCTGTCATTTACGCTTTCTCCTGAACTTCTTTAAAAGCATTATCTAAATCTTCTATTAAATCTCGGCTATCTTCTAGCCCTACCGATAATCGAAGCAATGTTTGAGCGATACCAGCTTGTTGAAGGGCTTCCTCGCCCATTGCTCGATGAGTCATCGTAGCAGGGTGACAAATAAGGCTTTCCACTCCCCCTAGAGATTCTGCTAGAGAGAATAATTTCAGCGCCCCAACAAAAATTTTTAACTCATCCATAGAGCCATTAAATTCAAAACTTAGCATTGAACCAAAACCGGATTGTTGTTTTTTGGCTATTTCATGGCCAGGATGATCAGCCAAACTTGGGTGATAAATAGTACCAACTCGATCTTGCTTCGCTAAATAATGTAAAATCTCTCGCGAGCTTTCCTCATGTATTCGCATTCTTGCCCCCAAGGTTCGAATACCTCGCAATGTCATATAGCTATCAAAAGGCGTCCCCGTTGCCCCAATACAATTGCCCCACCACGCCAATTCTTCTGCATGTTGTTCGGTTTTGGTTACAATCACACCGCCAATTACATCGGAATGACCATTAATATATTTGGTTGTAGAATGGATAACAAAATCCGCACCCAACTCTAATGGCTTTTGGTATATGGGTGTCATAAAGGTATTATCCACGGCGACTAATGCCCCAACTGCATGTGCTTTTTTACAGGTTTCTTGTACATCGACCACTCTAACTAATGGATTAGATGGCGTTTCTAGCAGCACTAATTTGGGGTTTTTAGCTAACGCCGCATCTAACGCGGCTTGATCTGATTGATCAATAAACAAAACCGAAAAATCGCCTTTCTGAGCCCTAGTATTGAATAAACGATACGTGCCACCATAACAATCATTTGGTGCCACAATCAGATCATTTGGCCCAATAAAAGCCGATACCCATAAGTTCAATGCAGAGGTTCCACAATTAGTCACCACCGCACCTGCACCAGATTCTAATTCAGAAAGCGCTTGCTCTAACATGTTTCGATTCGGGTTGCCGGATCGGGTATAATCGTATTTAGGGACGTCACCAAAGTTAGGAAAACTATAATTGGTCGAAAGATAAATTGGAGGGACGACGGCTTGATACTGAGAGTCAGATTCAATTCCAGTGCGAACAGCAATAGTCGCAGGTTTCCTTTGTGTCATGTGCTTGCTTTCCTTTATCAGGTTTCAGGCTGTGATTTGGCTATCTGCTAACTATACCTGAATATCGAAATACTATACTTGAATATCGAGATTTGAAACATATCCGCACACTTTACTGTCAGTTTACAAAGACGTCAACACTTCTAGACGTCTATATGTCTTTGCTTATAGAGGTAAATCCCGCTAGAATTCTAACCCATAAATATTTTATGACTATTTTTATAAAGGTGAGTAATGGCTGATTGGAATGGCGAATATATAAGTCCATACGCAGAGCACGGTAAAAAAAGCGAACAAGTAAAAAAAATAACTGTATCCATCCCTCTGAAAGTTCTAAAAATTTTGACCGATGAACGTACACGTCGCCAAATAAATAATTTACGACATGCAACCAATAGTGAGTTGTTATGTGAAGCATTTTTACATGCTTATACAGACCAACCATTACCGACAGATGAAGATTTAAGAAAAGATCGCCCTGATGATATTCCAACTGAAGTTAAACGATTAATGACGGAAATGGGCATAGAATTTGAAGCATTTGATGAAGAATAAGAATAATTTTGTCATCTACTATCCTAGTTGAGTTTAGGATAGTAGATGGCGATTACCGCTGCCTAAATGGCATATTAGTCCATATAGTGTTCAGGTAATTCCACTCTTGCTACTCCAGACTCTACTGCCGCAATAGCCACCGCTTTGGCAACACGAGGTAGTAAACGAGGATCCATAGGTTTAGGGATAATATACTCTTTACTAAACTCTAATGCCTCTACACCAGCGGCTTCAAGTACTTCGGCGGGAACCGGTTCTTTAGTTAACTGACGAATCGCTTCAACTGCAGCCAATTTCATTTCAATATTAATTTCACTGGCTCTAACATCTAAAGCGCCACGGAAAATAAAGGGAAAACAGATAACGTTATTTACTTGGTTCGGGTAATCCGAACGGCCAGTTCCCATAATAAGATCGTTTCTTACTTGATGAGCCGTCTCCGGTTTAATCTCTGGATCAGGGTTAGAACAAGCAAACACCACCGGTTTATCTGCCATCAATTTAAGCGCATCGGCTGGTAACAAGTCGGGACCAGAAACTCCAAGGAACAAATCCGCGCCGTCAATAACGTCCTCTAATGTGCGTTTATCGGTATTATTAGCAAACATTTTTTTGTATTCATTCAAGTCATCACGACGCGTATGAATCACACCTTTGCGATCCAGCATATAAATTTTTTCTCGTTGAGCACCACATTTTATCAAAAGTTCCATACAAGCCGTGGCAGCAGCTCCTGCACCGAGGCAAACAATAATCGCTTCTTGTAAGGTTTTTCCTTGTAGTTCTATCGCGTTAAGCATACCTGCCGCTGTCACAATCGCTGTACCATGTTGGTCATCGTGAAAAACCGGAACTTGGCATCGCTCAATTAATTGACGCTCTATCTCAAAACATTCAGGTGCTTTAATATCTTCCAAATTGATACCACCAAATGTATCAGCGATACTAGCAACGGTATTAACAAACTCTTCCGTTGTACGGTGCTTCACTTGTATATCTATCGCATCAAGTCCCGCAAAACGCTTAAATAATAGCGCTTTACCTTCCATAACTGGTTTAGACGCCATAGGTCCCAAGTTACCTAAACCTAAAATAGCCGTACCATTAGAGATAACAGCAACCGTATTCCCCTTTGCGGTGTATTTGTAAACATTGTCGATGTTTTGTGCTATTTCACGCACAGGCTCTGCAACGCCGGGGCTATAAGCAAGTGCTAAATCTTCAGCAGAGTCAGCTGGCGTAGTCAATGCAACCGCAATTTTACCGGGAGTTGGAAGAGCGTGATAATCAAGGGCTTGTTGACGAAAGTCGTATTCTAGGTTCTCTTCGGACATAAGAATTTATTCCAATATTAGTAGGCAAGATATTTAATTTTTCAATATTGCTAATGATAGTAAATGATCGCAACAAAACTTCCTACTTAGAAAGTCATTAACACCATTAAATTTTCTAAAAAAGGATAGGATTTGACTTAATTGATATTTGGATAAAATATTTATAACTTGGCAGGATCAAAAAAGGACGCATGGGCGTCCTTTTAAATTTGGGTTAACACAGTAGCAATTACTTGCTAGATAGTGCACCAAAACGTTTGTTGAAGCGATCAACACGACCACCAGTATCAACGATACGTTGTTTACCAGTGTAGAATGGGTGACATTTGTCACATACGTCTAGGTGAATGCTTTCTTTTGCTAGTGTTGAGTTAAACTCGAAAGAGTTACCGCAAGAACATGTTGCTTTAACTGCTTTGTATTCTGGGTGGATACCTGTTTTCATGGGAAAACCTCATTATAGGCCGTGTCGCCATCCGATTCTAAGCCGAACACCACACGTATTTACAAAAATGGTATAAATTGATATACCGTCAAGGCCGAGCATATTAATGAAACACAGTCTAAGGATCAACTGATTTGACTCTTTTTTCTGCAATTATTTTAGTTACTAATAACAAATATATCAATTGTGAAGTAAAAATAGCTTGTGAAATCTATTTCTACTTCACCCAATTAGGCTCTTCTGCAGACAATAAACTAAAAGTTCACTACTCGTAATTACTCGTTGCATCAACTACACTAGGTCTTCTTTTAACTGTACTGATATCTTGATCACTTATGCGCCCAACTATCGCTCAAGTTGCCTTGCCTGTCCCGCTAGATAAACGGTTTGATTATCTTATTCAACCACACCAATTTCCTGTGATTGGTGGGAGAGTCAGCGTGTCATTTGGTCGTCAAACCTTAGTTGGAATTGTCACTGCAATTGTTCATCAATCAGACTTTCCATTAGAACAGTTAAAAAGCATTAAACAAGTTTTAGATAACAAACCTATTTGGCCAGATAGTCTTTATGCGTTACTTAACTGGTGCAGCAAGTTTTATCAGTATCCACTTGGTGAAACATTGATTAATGCCCTGCCTACTGCCCTACGCAAAGGCAAAGCGGCAGAATTTGCTTCTTTAGTCGAATGGCATATTACCGAAGCAGGTAAAAACCAATTGATGTCGGGATTCGGTCGAGCCGTTCAGCAAGCTAAAGTAATGCACTTGGTTGAAAATGGTCCAATATCTCATCAACAAATGATTGCACAAGAAGTAACAACCACTGTGTTAAAATCGCTGGATGAAAAAGGTTGGATCTGCTCTGTAGAAAAAAAACCGGCTACTTCGAGTTGGTCTATTCATATCGAAAACAGCGATGAAAAACCGACGCTAAATCAAGAACAAGCTGTCGCAATTGCGACCATTAATAGTAACGGTCACTTTGGCTGTTATCTTCTTGATGGAGTCACTGGTTCCGGAAAAACCGAAGTCTACCTCAATATCATTAAACCCATTCTTCAGGCTGGTAAACAAGCTCTCGTTCTCGTGCCAGAAATAGGGTTAACACCACAGACCATAAATCGTTTCAGAAAACGTTTTAATGTTCCGGTAGAAGTCATCCATTCTAGTTTAAATGAAACAGAAAGACTCAATGCTTGGCTATCGGCAAAAGAAAAAAAAGCCGGCATTATTATTGGTACTCGTTCCGCTTTACTCACGCCTTTTAGTGACTTGGGTATTATTATTGTCGACGAAGAACATGACGCCTCATACAAGCAACAAGATAGCTTACGCTATCATGCTCGCGACGTAGCTATTATGCGTGCGCATAAACAAGACATTCCCATTGTTTTAGGTTCCGCAACTCCATGTTTTGAAAGCTTACATAACGCTCTGTCTGGTAAATATCATCATCTAGTTTTAAGCACTCGAGCGGGAAATGCCGTTGCTGCACAGCATAAAGTTCTTGATATAAAAGGCTTATACTTAGAGGGAGGATTATCGGCTCCGCTTATAGCTGAAATGCGCAAACATTTGCAAGCAGGTAACCAGGTGATGTTATTCCTCAATCGGCGAGGGTTTTCACCTGCACTAATGTGCCATGAATGCGGGTGGGTAGCAGACTGCAAACGATGTGACGCTTACTACACTTACCATCAAAAAAGTAATGAAATGCGATGCCATCATTGCGGCTCTCAGCATACTGTCGTGCAACAATGCCAAAGCTGTGGTTCAATGCAATTAGTCACTGTCGGCGTGGGTACAGAGCAACTAGAACAGCAGCTAGCGAGTTTATTTCCTGAATATAAAACCTTACGAATAGATCGAGATAGCACCAGAAAAAAAGGTTCATTAGAAGCCGCATTAGAATCCATTAGAAAGAATGAATATCAAATATTGATTGGCACACAGATGCTCGCCAAAGGACACCACTTTCCTGATGTTACTTTAGTTGGTTTGCTTGATGTGGATGGCTCTTTGTTTAGTAGTGATTTTCGTGCATCTGAACGCCTAGCTCAGCTTTTTATTCAGGTAGCCGGTCGTTCAGGACGAGCCAGTAAACCCGGAGAAGTACTATTACAAACTCATCATCCTGAGCATCCTTTATTGCAAGCGCTGTTGTATAAAGATTACCACCACTTCGCACAAACCGCCTTGCAAGAAAGAAAATACGCAAAGCTACCACCGTTTACTTACTTAACTCTATTTAGAGCAGAAGCCAATAACAGTGAGTTAGTAGAAAATTTTTTGCGACAAGTAAAACAGACACTTGAATCAAACCCGATGTTTGATGATTTGTCTATTGTAATGGGTCCTACACCTGCTCCAATGGCTAAAAGAGCAGGAAAATCAAGATGGCAGTTGCTTTTACAAACCCCTCATCGAAGCACCATGCAAAAAATACTTCACAGCTCAAAACCCATGTTACAACTGTTACCACTTGCTAAAAAAGTACGTTGGTCTATCGATATAGAACCGCAAGATTTAAGCTAATCATTAGCCAAGTGAATAATTAAGGCTTTTTTATCTTCTCCATTGTGACTACAATCACATAAGTTATGTAAATTTTGTTACTTTACCCGTAAACTAGATATCTCTAAAGCAATACACTTAGAGTATAGTCATGTAATTACATAACAAATTGTTATAATTTAGGATATAGAGGTTATTTTTATGGCGACAATGAAGGATGTTGCCCAGCTTGCCGGTGTTTCTACGGCTACGGTTTCTCGAGCTTTAATGAACCCTGAAAAGGTGTCTGCATCAACTCGCAAACGTGTAGAAGACGCTGTACTCGAAGCTGGATATTCCCCCAACTCTTTGGCTCGAAATCTACGTAGAAATGAGTCTAAGACCATTGTCACCATCGTGCCCGATATATGTGACCCCTATTTCACCGAGATCATTCGTGGCATTGAAGACGCAGCAACAGAACACGGTTATTTGGTTCTGTTAGGTGATAGTGGTATGCAACAGAAAAGAGAAAGCTCTTTCGTCAATCTTGTCTTTACTAAACAAGCTGATGGCATGCTATTACTTGGCACAGATTTACCTTTCGATGTAAGTAAACCCGAGCAAAAAAATCTTCCTCCTCTTGTTATGGCATGCGAATACGCTCCAGAGTTAGAACTACCAACAGTTCACATTGATAACTTAACTTCCGCTTTCGAAGCCGTTAACTACTTAACTCAAATGGGTCATAAAAAAATAGCGCAGATATCTGGTCCAGAAGAGTCTGCATTATGTAAATTTAGACATCAAGGATACCAACAAGCCTTACGTCGGGCTGGCATTGCACTAAATACTGCTTACTGTACTTCCAGTAACTTTTCCTTTGAAGGTGGTGCAAAAGCACTTAGGAAATTATTATCCTTACCCGACATCCCTACTGCCATTTTTTGTCATAATGACACTATGGCTATTGGTGCGATTCAGGAAGCGAAAAAACTCGGCTTACGTGTTCCACAAGATATCTCGCTGGTCGGTTTTGACGATATCCAATTTTCACAATACTGTGATCCACCTTTAACCACCGTTTCACAACCTAGATATGAAATAGGCAGACAAGCGATGTTAATGATGCTGGAACTCTTGAAAGGTCGAGATGTCCGAGCGGGCTCACGATTACTCGAAACTCAATTAGTCGTTAGAAATAGCGTTGCTCCACCCAAAGCTTAATGCGCTAAAATTAACTGCAATATAATGGACATTTTTTATTTAAAAACGGTACTTCTGGTGCCGTTTTTCATCTCTAGATTGTCTTCCAAACACAATCTAGATAACATATCACCATTAAAAACTAGCTGATATATTATGGCCAATAGAGATTACGTTAAACGAGGACAAGGTTCTCGTAAAAGTACTAACAGAAAAAAAACAACCACTAAAAAACCGTGGAAAGCTGGCTTGTTGGCCATTTTGTTAGCATCAGGATTTGGTTATGGTCTTTATATTCTTAATAATGACCCAGAACCAACACCAGTTGTGGTTGAAAAAGCACAATCAAAACCTACTACTAAAAAAACAACAGCTTTACCAACTCCACCAAAAGAAGAGTGGGATTATGTAAAAACCCTGCCGAATAAAGAAATAAAAATAGAAGCCAAACAACAAGTTATCTCTGAAGTGCCTTACATAATGCAATGCGGTGCATTTAAAACGCTAAGCCAAGCAGAAGAACGTAAAGTCAATATCGCCTTCCAAGGGATAAACAGTAAAATTCGTAAAAAAGAAGGCAGCAGTTGGTATAAAGTAGTCTTAGGTCCTTATAAATTTAAACGGGATGCAGAAAAAGACAAACACGTTCTACAACGAGCGAAAATTGAACCTTGTGCGATTTGGAAAGACGCGCAGTAGCATTTTGTTAATTATAATGTTGCTATATTCTCCTAATGACGACTGACTCATTAATACGCCGCAACAACACTATCACTGGTAGTTATATAAAGTAGATTACAACATAAAAGCGAGATAGTTATCTATCTCGCTTTTTTCATCCTTGAATTTCAGCAAAGTTATCCTCATATATTCGCTATCTCACTAGTAAAATAAGACAAAGAGGCTAATCTCGTGACTACCATTGTATCTGTACGCCGAAATAATAAAGTTGTTATCGCTGGTGATGGACAAGTATCTCTTGGCAACACGGTAATGAAGGGCAACGCAAAAAAAGTACGTCGTTTATATAACGATCAAGTTATTGCCGGTTTTGCTGGCGGAACCGCCGATGCCTTTACCTTGTTTGAGCGCTTCGAAAGCAAACTGCAAATGCATCAAGGTCATCTAACTAAAGCGGCGGTTGAATTAGCCAAAGATTGGCGCAGCGATCGTGCGCTTCGCAAATTAGAAGCTATTCTCGCTGTGGCGGATCATACTGCTTCTTTGATTATCACTGGTAATGGCGATGTCGTTCAGCCAGAAAACGATCTCATTGCGATCGGATCAGGTGGTAATTTTGCTCAGGCAGCAGCGACTGCACTGCTTGAAAATACCGAATTAGAAGCACGCGAAATTGCAGAAAAATCACTCAACATTGCTGGTGATATTTGTGTATTTACTAACCATCACCACACAATTGAAGAATTATAATTCTCAGCTCATAATTGAGGAATGAATCTATGTCGGAAATGACACCTCGTGAAATTGTTCACGAATTAAATCGCCACATTATCGGTCAAGATAAAGCCAAGCGCTCTGTTGCCATTGCTCTACGTAATCGCTGGCGTCGCATGCAACTAGAAGAAAGCTTACGCGTAGAAGTGACGCCTAAAAATATTCTAATGATAGGGCCAACAGGTGTAGGTAAAACTGAAATTGCTCGCCGATTAGCCAAATTAGCTAATGCGCCTTTTATTAAAGTGGAAGCCACTAAATTCACAGAAGTAGGGTATGTAGGTAAAGAAGTAGAAACCATTATTCGTGATCTTACTGATCTTTCGATAAAAATGACTCACCAGCAAGCAACCGAAAAAGTTAAATATCGAGCTGAAGAGCAAGCTGAAGAGCGTATTTTGGATGCCTTGCTACCACCACCAAAAGAAGGTTGGGGAGAGCATGATAAACAAGAAGACAGCTCGAATACTCGCCAAATTTTCCGTAAGAAATTACGCGAAGGCAAATTAGATGACAAAGAGATAGATATTGATGTAGCGGCCCCACAAATGGGCGTTGAAATTATGGCGCCTCCAGGCATGGAAGAAATGACCAATCAGCTACAAGGTATGTTCCAAAATTTGGCAGGCAACACTAAAAAAAGTCGTAAACTGAAAATCAAAGACGCTTTCAAAGCTTTAATTGAAGAAGAAGCGGCTAAACTGGTTAATCAAGAAGAACTCAAAGAACAAGCTATTTACAACGCAGAAAACCATGGCATCGTATTTATTGATGAAATAGATAAAATCTGTAAACGTGGAGAGAGTTCTGGTCCCGATGTATCTCGTGAAGGCGTACAGCGTGATTTATTGCCTCTAATTGAAGGTAGCACTGTTTCGACCAAACATGGCATGGTAAGAACGGACCATATTTTGTTTATTACCTCAGGTGCTTTCCAAGTGTCGAAACCATCAGATTTAATACCAGAACTACAAGGTCGTCTTCCTATTCGTGTCGAATTAGAAGCGCTTTCTAGTGATGACTTTAAGCGTATTTTAACCGAACCTAAAGCCTCATTAACTGAGCAGTATATCGCTTTGTTAAATACCGAAAATGTCGATATTGAATTTACGGAAGATGGTATCAGTCAAATTGCAGAAGCCGCATGGCGAGTGAACGAAACAACCGAAAACATCGGTGCTCGACGATTGCATACCGTGATGGAACGTCTAATGGATGAAATTTCATTTGATGCAACTGACAAATCCGGTTCCAAACTGATCATTGATGCCTCTTATGTTAATGAACGTTTAGGCAAATTCATTGACGACGAAGATCTCAGTCGATTTATTCTTTAATCGACTCGTCATGTCGGCAACGAAGTAATTCGTTAGTAAAACACATTAAAACAACAGCCTACCTAATACTTTAGGTGGGCTGTTTATTATCTCTGCAATTGGTATACTTATCTCATCATTTTAAGGTAACTATTTTCCAATGAAGCAGTCACTCGCAATTTGGCTCGATGCCGCCAGACCTAAAACACTACCTTTAGCATTGGTAACGATTACCACAGGCAGCAGCCTTGCTTACTCTAATGGTCAGTTTTCTTTTGCTGTCATGATACTAGCGCTAATGACAGCAATATTACTGCAAATATTATCCAATCTCGCAAACGATTATGGTGATGCCCAGCAAGGTACCGATAATAACGATCGGCTGGGCCCAACGAGAGCATTACAATCGGGAGCTGTCACTCAAGAAGAGATGAAAAGTGCTATCATTCTCAATATAGTATTCACTGTACTATCTGGGTTGGCTTTGATTTTTTATTCTCTCGATAGCTTTACCAATATCATGACCTTTTTAGGTTTAGGACTGCTAGCGATATGCAGCTCCATTGCTTATACCGTCGGCAACAAACCATATGGATATGTGGGGTTAGGCGATTTATCTGTATTTATTTTCTTTGGCTTATTGGGCGTAGGCGGAACATACTTCCTCCATACTGGTTTTATCGATGGAGATATTTTCATTCCTGCAATTGGTTGTGGTTTGTTAGCTGTGGCTGTACTAAACATTAATAACATGCGAGACATAGACAACGACCGAGCGTGTGGCAAAAAAACCGTAGCAGTAAGGCTTGGGGAGCAACCGGCGAAGTATTATCATATCGTGCTTATCGGTCTTGCCTTCTTATCTTATGTCTATTATTTATTCACTCACAGCACGACTATTTGGATAATTGTCCCCTTCTTTTTGTCTGCTATTACGTTGATAAAACACGCTAAAGCGGTACTCGAATCGAGTTCACCAGTGGCGATAGCCCCTATGCTACCTGTGATAGTAAAATGCGCTTCAGTGACTAACATTTTGTTTTCTCTGGTAGTTGTAGCTCAAACAATCGTCAGATAATTGCAGCTTGTCATTGCATTGACTCATTGAGTAGATATACTCAGTGAGTTATTAGCAGCCAAAAGAAGACAATGCATATGGAATACAACACTTCTGCACTTTGTGATATTTATTCAGAACAAGTCGACGTAGTAGAACCAATGTTCAGCAATTTTGGTGGAAGTGCCTCATTCGCAGGCCAGCTTACTACCGTAAAATGTTTTGAAGACAATGGAATTATCCGCTCCATTTTAGAAGAAAATGGTGAAGGACGAGTACTTCTGATTGATGGTGGAGGATCGTTACGTAGAGCCCTTATCGATGCTGAAATTGCCGCTTTAGCTGAAGATAATAATTGGGAAGGGATTGTTGTCTATGGCTGTGTTCGTGAAGTTGACGAACTGGAAGATATGAGTATTGGTATTCAGGCTCTGGCTTCTATACCCGTTGGCGCAGCAAATCAAAACATCGGTGAAATAGATGTCCCAGTTAATTTTGGCGGTGTCACATTCTTACCAGAAGACTACCTTTATGCCGACAACACTGGCATTTTAATTTCACAAGAAGCTTTGAATGTTGATTTAGAAATATTAGACGACGAGTTTGATATTGATGATGAGTTAGATGAAAACGCTCGGTAAGCTATTTAGCCTCATTTCATACCAAGATTCATTTCAAGAAAAGAAAAGGCAGCCTATTTATATGAAAGACAGGCTGCCCATTATTCCTTAACTCGATATTTGTTCGCTTAAAGTAACAACAAAAAACGATTAAGCTGAACAAGATACACAGTTACTCTACATCTTCCATTTTACCTAATAACACACGAATTCTTTGTTGCCATGCTTCCTGCTCTTCACTCATTTGTTGTTTTTGTTTCTCTAGTTCAGCACATGCTTCTCGTAATGAAGACGTTTCCTGATCTAACTGTACATTTTGTTGTTTAACTTCTTCTAATTCCATCTGAAGGAGAGTGATGGTATCGACGGCGGTTTGAATTTTTGCTTCTAACTGCTCTAGCACTTCTAAAGACATAACTTTCTACCTTTAATATTAATCTGGTTCGCAGAGGGATCATTCAGTAACGAATAAGTTCATTCTACTCAGGCTTTTCAATATAAACACGCCAAAATTCAGGAAATTGACTTATTTGATTAAAATTGAAGCAACAAAACTAAAATCATGACATTTTCCTTACATAAAAACTCCGAGAATCCAGAAAAGCAAAAAAGCAAACGTTTACTATTTTGTATGATAGAATCGCAAAAAAATTTTCCTTCCCTTTTAATCATTATTTTGGAGTTCGCATGAAACGCGATTTAGCTATGGCATTTTCTCGTGTAACCGAAGGTGCAGCACTAGCAGGTTACCACTGGCTTGGACGTGGAGATAAAAACGCAGCAGACGGTGCAGCCGTCGAAGTCATGCGTGTATTGCTCAACAAAACCGAAATTGAAGGCGAAATTGTTATTGGTGAAGGAGAAATCGATGATGCACCAATGCTCTACATTGGCGAAAAAGTAGGTTTAGGTGGCGATGCGGTTGATATCGCGGTCGATCCGATTGAAGGAACGAGAATGACGGCTATGGGACAAGCCAATGCACTTGCCGTATTGGCCGCAGGAGAAAAAGGCAGTTTCTTAAAAGCCCCAGATATGTACATGGAAAAGCTGGTTGTAGGCCCAGGAGCAAAAGGCAGCATTGATCTCAGCAAGCCGTTAACCGAAAATCTAGAGAACATCGCTAAAGCACTGGGCAAACCACTCAACACTTTAGTCGTCACAACCTTAGCCAAGCCTCGTCATGATAAAACAATCAAAGCAATGCAAGAAATGGGTGTACGTGTTTTTGCTGTGCCAGATGGCGATGTTGCCGCGTCTATATTAACTTGTATGCCAGACAGTGAAGTAGACGCAATGTACTGTATCGGTGGCGCACCTGAAGGAGTCGTATCAGCAGCCGTTATTCGAGCATTAGATGGTGATATGAACGGTCGATTAATACCAAGACACGAAGTTAAAGGGGATACAGACGATAACCGTATTCACGGCAACCAAGAACTCGCTCGCTGCAAAGAAATGGGCGTAGAGGCGCGTATAGTCTTAAAGATGGAAGATATGGCACGCAGTGATAATGTCGTTTTCGCAGCCACAGGAATTACTAAAGGTGATCTGCTAGAAGGAATAACGCGTAAAGGAAATATCGCTACTACTGAGACGCTGGTTATTAGAGGACGTTGTAGAACCATCAGACGTATTAAGTCAACTCATTACTTAGACCGAAAAGACGATGAGATAAAAGAATTTATTGTTTAATGTCTTACTCTAAATAGTAGAACTCTTCCATAAAAAACGCAGCACAACCGCTGCGTTTTTTATTAATTCACAGCTTGATTTCAACAGATTGAGTCTAAACCGACCACGCTAACCTCTCATCGCTGAGTTCAAATATATTAGTTAAGAATTTACTTTATAAATTAGTTTATCCATAATGAAACACACGTACACAACATCATTAGAATTGCATTTAAGCAACTTTAAGAGATGACGGACATATATCAGTTTCAGGCATAACCAAAGGTACATTCGGTGAAAACAACGGATAGAATACTACTCAAACTCAAAAAAGAAGGAGCGATCACCGCAAAGCAACTTTCTGAAGATCTCAACATGACAAGCATGGGTGCTAGGCAACACTTGCAGTCTTTACAAGAATTGGAGCTATTGTCTTTTTTTGATCGTAAGGTGAAAGTTGGCCGACCTACTCGTCACTGGCAACTAACAGCTAAAGGACATGCTCAGTTTTCAGATCGTCATGGAGAATTAACCGTTCAAGTGATTGAAGCTGTAGAATCGCTATTTGGTGAAGAAGGTATTAAGAAGGTTGCGTTAGAAAGAGAAAAACAAACGTTCGAACGCTATCAGTTAGCGCTATCACAAGCAGATAATCTGAAAGAGAAACTTATCCTACTCACTCAACTGCGTGAAGAAGATGGTTATATGGCTGAATTGGAACAAATCGAAAATGGTTTTGTTTTAATCGAAAATCACTGCCCTATCTGTAAAGCGGCACAAAGCTGTCCTAGTTTATGCCAATCGGAACTTAATGTATTTGAACAATTACTTGGTTCATTTTGTTCAATCAAACGCACTGAACATATCATCAAAGATGAAAGAAGGTGCGTATATAAAATCACTCCAATATAATATACGCATTACAATCAATTAACTATCGATTTGGTACTGGACCATATTTATTTTCCTTTTCATCGCCTTCAAACAAACCGCATTCAATAAAAATCCATGCGCCACAAAGCATCGCAGCGATAGAGAGCCACGACTCTATAGTGGTTGGTTGATATAATGTCGTGGTCGTATTAGCTGGAATAATCAGGCGAGTGAGTATCAAGGGGAGGTATAATACCAACCACACTCTAGACTTATTCCTATCATGCCAACGCTTGGCTGTGATGACTAAATCAGGAAAAACCAATAAAACTAACGTGGTAGGCAAAACCATATTCGCCGTTTCTGGGGAAAAATTCTTAACCGCCGTTGCAACACTAATAATCAGCAAGAAATAAGTCGCATTCCACAGCCAAAAAGTTCGGCGACTTACTCGTCCATCAAAACTGAATAACAAGTCAAAAATTGACATCATATAACTGCTACTGCTTTTCTTCATTTGGTTCCACTATTCTTTTTTATTTAATTGACCATTCTTTTCATTTAGTTCATTACTTTTTGAAAAGTTTCTTTATCCATAACTCGGATATTAACTGAGAGACTCTTAATCATGCCAGCATGTTCTGACAATACAGCGACTAACCCTTTGGATAAGCATTTTTTCTGATCAGTTGATCGCCCTGATAGTAACTCTAAAGTAATATGAATGAAATCTTCGCTGTCGTCATATTCACCTATTAGCCACTGATGACAACGCAAAGCCCTCGATTTTACATCAGCGGCATGAAACAAACCGCAATCTAAAGCAACCTGATGGATAGAAACTAATAATCCTTGTATATTCACTTTTTCTTCGACTGAACTTGTATATTCCAATACTATATTCGGCATAACTCTCTCGCTTTTAGTAACACACCCTCAACAAAATACCTCAATACACCTCACTTTATTAGAACTGAGCATAATTTTGCCTACTTGATCAACAATGAATTAACGTCAATTTCCAACAAAAGCAAAAGATTCGAAAAAGAAGTGATTAGTGTCATGAACTAGAACGTTTTATCTGCTATATTCTTTGCCAATCTTGTTCGATTTTTTATGTTAATTACTTTTGGAGATATTCCTTATGCGTCATCCTGTAGTTATGGGTAACTGGAAACTTAACGGTAGCAAAGCAATGGTAACTGAGCTACTCAATGGTCTAAACACTGCACTTGAAGGTGTATCTGGCGTTGACGTTGCTGTCGCTCCGCCAGCACTTTACATTGACCTTGCAGAACGTCTTATTAAAGAGGGTGGCAACAAAATCATCCTTGGCGCACAAAATACTGACTTAAATAACAGTGGTGCTTTTACTGGTGACGTTTCACCTGAAATGCTAAAAGATTTCGGCGCATCACATATCATTATCGGTCACTCAGAGCGTCGTGAATACCACAACGAATCAGACGAATTTGTTGCTCAAAAATTCGCATTTCTAAAAGAAAACGGCCTAACACCAGTTCTATGTATTGGTGAATCAGAAGCACAAAACGAAGCTGGTGAAACCGTTTCAGTGTGTGCTCGTCAACTAGACGCAGTCATCAAAACTCAAGGTGTTGAAGCCTTAAATGGCGCGATCGTCGCTTACGAACCAATCTGGGCGATTGGTACAGGTAAAGCAGCTACAGCAGAACAAGCCCAAGAAATTCATGCTGCTATTCGTGCTCACATTGCAGAATCTAGTCAAGAAGTTGCAAAGAACCTTGTGATCCAATATGGCGGTTCTGTTAAAGCAGAAAACGCTGCTGAACTGTTCGGTATGCCTGATATCGATGGTGCTCTAGTGGGCGGTGCAGCACTTGATGCAGAAGGTTTTGCTGCTATTGCTAAAGCGGCAGCACAAGCTAAAGCATAATTCAAATTTAGTTTTGAGCTTGAATCTCAAGCTTCTTAGAAAGTCAGCTTAGGCTGGCTTTTTTATTATATTTTATTACTTGAATTCAAGCGTACCAACTTTAGCCAAGATCCCTGACATTTTATTGAGTCGACAAAAAAGGTCATTAGTAAACTAATGACCTTTGTGAAATATTTTGTACTGTTCTATTGTGCCGCTATAAATACATACATTAGTGCACTGAGAATGTTATCTGGTAAACATTAATAACTAACGTTTAGAATAACTCGTTAGCGACTTTGTATAAATCAGTACGTACAGGACGCTTCATATTCTCGATCGCATCAATAATATCATGATGAACCAGCTGCTCTTTTTGAATACCAACGCAGCGTCCACCTTTGCCTTCCATTAATAAATGAACAGCATAATTACCCATTCGAGACGCTAACACTCTGTCAAATGCAGTTGGACGACCACCACGTTGGATATGACCTAAAACAGTCGCGCGAGTTTCTCGGCCTGTTGCTTTTTCAATATCTCTAGCTAATTCATTCGCATCCATCATTAGCTCGGTAAGAGTAATAATTGCGTGCTTTTTACCTTTAGCAATGCCACTTTGCAGGCTTTCGATAAGCTCTTCTTTACTCCATGGTTGTTCAGGAGTAATGATGTACTCACAACCGCCCGCAATAGAAGACATTAACGTTAAATCACCACAGTGACGTCCCATAATTTCAACAATAGAAATACGTTGGTGAGATGATGATGTATCTCGAAGACGGTCAATGTTATCAATAACCGTGTTTAAAGCAGTTAGATAACCGATGGTGTAATCTGTTCCTGCAATATCGTTATCGATAGTACCTGGTAAGCCAATACATGGGTAACCCATCTCAGTTAACTTCTTAGCACCCATATATGAACCGTCACCACCAATAACCACTAAGGCTTCAATGCCATGCTCATTCAGGTTTTCAATTGCTTTTTGACGAGTTGCTTCTTCTCTAAACTCAGGAAAACGCGCAGACCCAAGGAATGTACCACCACGGTTAATCACATCAGAAACGCTAGAGCGATCTAATTTCTCGATTTTACCTTCATACAAACCCTGATAGCCATCATAAATACCGTAGACTTCTACTCCAGATGACAACGCTGTACGTACAACCCCACGAATCGCTGCGTTCATCCCAGGAGCGTCTCCGCCACTTGTCAAAACACCAATCTTTTTAATCATGCTCACCCTCAATTTTTTAATTCAAATTTACAAATTTTAAATGCCAATATCACTGTTACTTCATTTACAGGTAGCAATATTGACCGAATTAATAACATCCATGGCCTATTAGCCCATCGCGTTTTACTACGTCTTTATCGGGACTAACATATAATGTCATCTTTTATTTATGTAAGAGTATTACATTTTGGGAAAAAACTTAGTTGATTCATATCAGAATCCGTTTTAGTTTTCTCTTTCAACCAAAGATAGCTCAAAAACATCGTTTTTGTTGATCTAATTATTGAAATTAATTTACCAACCTAACTCTTTCTGTCCTTTTTCCGTTTGATAAACAACAGAGTACGGATCTTGATGGATCATCACATCTGCCGACGGAAATTTTTCTATCAATTTATCTTCTACTTGATCGGAGATTTCATGCGCTTGAATTAAACGCATATCATCTTCCAACTCTAAGTGTAATTGAATAAATTTTATTGGCCCTGCGCTTCGAGTTCTTAATTGGTGGACGCCTAACACCCCTTCTACTGACATGGCCACATCATAAATAATATCCAGTTCTTCTTTTGGTAATTGCCTATCAAGAAGTGACTGGATCGCTTCAACTACCATTTTTATTGCACTAACTAATATAAATAAACCAATACCTATCGCAAACGTTGCGTCAGCTTGAGTAATACCAAAATAACTTAATCCAAGCGCAACCATTATCGCAATATTCATATAAATATCAGTTTGATAATGCAAAGAATCAGCTGCGATTGCTTGGCTTCCAGTTTTCCTAACCACATGTTTTTGAAAAACAACCAAACCTGCGGTGACAAGAGTCGCAAACAAACTCACGTACACACCGTATTCTGGAGACACTAATTCATGTGGACGGAAGAAACGATCAACCCCATTAAGGATGAGGAAAAAAGCCGAACCTGAAATAAACATAGCCTGAGCCAAAGCGGCTAAAGATTCTGCTTTTCCATGTCCAAAAGTATGCTGTTCATCGGCAGGTTGCAGCGCGTAACGAATAACAACTAAATTCACAGCAGATGCTGCAATATCTAATAGCGAATCGATCAACGATGCTAATATACTCACTGACCCTGTTGTCCACCATGCAACCAGTTTAACGATCAATAACAAAGTCGCAATTCCAGTTGCCATCCAAGCCGCCATAGAAACCAAGCGTGTATATTCTTCTTTCATATAAACTCTAATTAGGAAGATCTGCGTGAATTATAACGGTCATGCTGTGACTTGGGTATCATTTATTTTGACATAAAAAAACCTCCAACCTTGGAAAAAAACGGTTGGAGGTTACGGTAAATTATAGACGATAAAGTCAGTAACAATGATACAAAGCAAATGCTTAGTTATTTTTACCTTTGTTCATTTTATCATTCATACGCTCAGACATTTTTTGCATACGTTCGGCTTGTAATTCTTTTAATTGTTCTTTTTGATCAGCGGTCAACACACTTAACATTTCATGTTGTTTTTCAAGCTGTTGGACTCGTCTTTCTGCTTGTTTCTCAACCATTGCTTTTGCTAATTGCTCCGCTTTTGCTTGATCAAAGTCATCAGCTAAGACTAAATCTTGTACCGCACTGCGTTGAGCTTGCATTTCAGCCATTCGAGCGGCTCTATTGGCATCACGGTCCGTTTTATTTTCATCACGATTCGCTTGACGAAGATCTCTTAATTGATCTTTTTGCTCTTCAGTTAAGTCCAGTTGACGAATCAAACCTTTATCAAATTTTTCGAATGAACCTTGTTTTTTGCCGTCCATATCGTGCCCGCCTTTTGCTATAGCACTTGTTGTTGCGAAAACCATTGGAAGAGCGGCAGCAGCGATGATAATTTTTTTAGAAAGTTTCATAGGATGTTTCCTCACGTTATTCTTTTTAAGTTGGCTGTCTTCACAGCGGTTGAATATAGAATAAGGTCTGCACGGTAAAGTAACGTCTATGAAGTGTAAAAAAGCGTAAAGAGGTAAAAAACAAGCCTCTATAGTTACAATAAACTCCGTAGGTTAAGTAAAAAAGCGTAAAGAAATACAGTAGCAGTTAATTTTGTAGCTAAGATCAACCATAATGCTATTAATATGTCCATTTGAGGTACTACCAATGAGTAACATCCTATTAGTTGACGATGACACCGAATTAACAAGTTTGTTAAAAGAAGTGCTCTCTTTTGAAGGCTTTAATATTACCGAAGCGAACGATGGAGAGGCGGGACTAGCCGCTGTCAATGATGATATTGATCTAATACTTTTAGATGTAATGATGCCTAAAATGAATGGCATGGACATGCTCAAGAAGTTACGCGGTTCATGGGATATCCCTGTCCTTATGTTAACCGCAAAAGGAGAAGAGATTGATAGAGTAATAGGCCTAGAACTGGGCGCAGATGATTATCTCGCAAAACCATTCAGTGATAGAGAACTCCTTGCTCGCATTAAAGCGATTTTAAGAAGAACACAATCTAACTCTTCTTCTAAATCGACTGACTATGTTGAATATCAAAATATAAAGGTTTACCCAGGCAAACAAGAAGCCTACGTAGATGAACAATTGTTAGATCTCACTACAACAGAATTGGCCTTACTGCTGCACTTTATTCAAAATCCAGGCGAGTCATTAACAAAAGAAGTACTCAGTTTAGATGTATTAGGTAAACGATTAGCGCCATTTGATAGAGCAATCGATATGCATGTTTCTAACTTGAGAAAAAAACTACCTGAACGCAGTGATGGAAAACCACGTATTAAAACATTACGAGGCCGGGGTTACCTGCTGGTTGAGGAAGGATGATGAGGTTACCCAAGTTCTCTAACCTTTACGGCAGAATTTTTTCTATATTTTGGTTTACCATGCTGTTGGTTCTCGTTGCAGTATTGATAGTGCAAGATTCTGATCCAAGGCAGACTCATACCATTCAAAAAACAAATACTGAAAGGTTAACCAGTTATGCTGATTACCTACAACACAAATATCAAGATGCTCAATCAATTGATGAAATACTCAAAACATACGATAAAAGAAGAAAAGAAGATAAAAGTGGCAGAAAGCCGGCCATATTTTTCTCTGATTTAAGTGGTAATTTAATTGATCAAAAAAATCGTCGCCAACGACGAACTATTCAAAACTTCATCACCAGTTTGGAGTCATTAGATCAGCCACAACAACGACTTTATGGTCGACTAATGGTTGCAGGTCCAATACCTGTTACCGTAGCAAACCAACCAGTACTATTGTTTATCGCTGGTGAATGGAGCGGCACTCCGCCATTCCTTCTTCAATTGTTTGAACAACCAATAAAACTGTTACTGGTCATCATGGCGGTAAGTACCCCTCTATTGCTTTGGTTAGCTTATGCATTAAGTAAACCGGCACGCCGTTTAGAAAACGCTGCGCGCAGAGTCGCTAATGGTGAGTTTATTGAAGATCCTGATCTTGAAACAGGCAGCTCTGAGTTTAGACAAGCGGGTGCAGCATTCAATCAAATGGTACTGGCCATCAACCAAATGATATCGGGAAATCAAAGATTACTTTCCGATATATCCCATGAACTCCGCTCACCATTGACTCGTTTAAGAATGGCAAATGCTTTAGCAACAAGAAAGCAAGGAGAATCCTCTGAGCTCACTCGTATTGACACTGAAGCAGAACGATTAGAGAAGATGATCAGCGAACTTTTAACCTTATCAAGGATGCAAAACAACAGCCATCAAGTCCGCGAGACCCACTCTGCAAATGTACTTTGGCAAGATATTATTGCTGATGCACAATTTGAAGCAGAACAGCACAAAAAATCACTAACATATACTAAAGCACCCGATTGTTTAATATCGGGTAATCCAAGTTTATTAATGAGTGCGGTGGAAAATATAATTCGTAATGCAATTCATTATGGCAACTCCACGATAACGGTTCATTTTCAGCAGACCAATAAAGCACTAAAAATAGGTGTTGAAGATGATGGAGAAGGCGTTCCAGAAAATGAATTAAAAGATATTTTCAGGCCATTCTATCGAGTATCAACAGCACGAGATAGAAACTCAGGCGGCACAGGATTAGGATTAGCCATAACTGAAAGCGCAGTAAGACAACATAACGGAACGATTCTGGCAGAAAAGAGTACGTTAGGTGGTTTAAAGGTCACGATAACCTTACCCATTGAAAAGTAAGCTTACTTTAAAACCTATCAAAATAGGGTCAGTTGTTCTTTGAATGCCGACTGACCCTCGCTATACTCGCACCATTAATCACCAACTTCATTAAACAATCATGCTAGATATTGCCCTTTTTGAACCAGAGATCGCCCCAAACACAGGCAACATAATACGCTTATGTGCCAATTGCGGTGCAAACTTGCATCTTATAGAACCATTAGGCTTTGATTTAGAAGAAAAAAAAGTCCGTCGAGCAGGTTTAGATTATCGAGATTTGGCAAGAGTAAAAAGGCACAAAGATCTAGCAGCATTTATTGAATATTTACAAAATGAACGTGACGGCTCTTTTCGACTATTTGCTTGCACCACCAAAACGACTGGTCATCATGTAGACGCCAAGTTCCAACAAAACGATGTATTGCTCTTTGGTCCAGAAACTCGTGGTTTACCAGCAGAATTAATTGAAAGCTTACCGTTAGAACAAAGAATTCGTATTCCAATGGTACCAGACAGCAGAAGTTTAAATTTATCGAATGCCGTTGCTATTATTGCATTTGAAGCATGGCGACAATTAGGCTTTGAAGGGGCGATTTAACAGTAATTAAACGCATCGACCCGTTTTAACTACTTTGTTAATAAAATGCATGCCGACAGAAAATTGAATCGTTTTTAAAATCAGATGACTGCATAAAGATAAGGTGGTTGCATCAAAATAGTAGCAACCATCATAGAATAAAGTGGAGTTAAAACGCTTAACCCTAATGACTAATGCTAGTTCAAACGATTATTTGAACCATCATTGTCGTCATCTTTCTTTTCTTCATACTCGCCTTCGAAGGTATTTTTGTCATCATTCGAAGACTGAAAAGGATCATGTCCGAATGGACTTTGTCCAAATCCACCTTGAGTATTTCCACCTCGAGCATTGAAACCACCACCACTTGACATGGTGTTTACTTTTACTCGTTTCATCAACTCTTTCGCTATTCTTGCTCTAGGAGCAGGAAGCAGCACTAACATACCAAGAGTGTCAGTCATAAAGCCCGGTGTTAACAGCAGTACGCCTGCCACTGCAAGCATCACACCTTCTAAAATTTGTTGAGCGGGAAGCTCTCCCTGCTGCAATTTTCCTTGTACCGACATCAATGTTGCTATCCCTTGACTTCGAACAAGAGAAGCACCTGCAAAAGCAGTAATAAGGACTAAAGCAATAGTCGGCCACAAACCTAGAAAACCGCCCACTTGAATAAACAAGCCAATTTCAATGATAGGAACCAAGATAAATAACAACAATAAAATAGGAAACACACGCGCTCCATCTAATAATTTGATCAGTGAGTTTATATTTGAGTGTACTTGTAAAAACAGAAATCAGACAGTGCAATTACAATATTTTACAGTAATATGATGAGATGAAAGTTCGATAGGCCTTACTCGGTCTTATTCTTATCTTATTTGGCTTAGTTGTTAATTTAATATGCGTATTTTTCTCTCTCTGTTATTAATCAGTATATTGTCACTCCCTAATACTGCTTTAGCTTTATTCAACTCCCCAAGTTCGTCTAGCTTTACCAGCAGCGATACCTTAAATAACGATAGTTTCAATAACAACGATTCGAAATTTGTTACGGTTCAACAAGCCTTTCCTTTCTATGCGACTCAAATAAACGATGTTGTCCATCTCGAATGGGATGTACTGGAAGGGTATTACTTATATCAGCAGCGACTCTCTATTAGCGTCGAAAACGCTGAAATTGGTCAATTTACTATGCGCGACGGTAAACCGTACAAAGATGAATTTTTTGGTGCGGTCAACATTTATACTCAACCTTTAAGCATCAAAGTACCGCTAATATCCGTCACTGAAAATGCAAAACTGATTGTCCAATATCAAGGTTGTGCGAAAGCAGGGTTTTGTTATCCACCAGAAACTAAAATAATCGAGCTAACAAAAATATCTCAAGCAGACCTATCCTCCTCAATTCAACAGCCAAATAAAAATAGTAACAATGGAATAACGACAAGCAATGAAGATGTAATTCAGAACAACCAAGTGGTTATGAATGATGCGCAAATACAAAGTAAAGATACTGAGTTTGCCACGACGATAGCCGACAATTGGTGGACACCCTTTCTATTTTTAGCCCTCGGCATCGGTTTGGCTTTCACGCCTTGTGTTCTACCTATGTACCCTATTCTTACCAGCATTGTTCTCGGCAGTGGTCAACTCAGCCAAGCTAGAACCTTTTTCCTTTCCTTTATTTATGTGCAAGGAATGGCGCTTACTTATACTTTGCTTGGTTTAATTGTCGCCTCTGCTGGTTTACAATTCCAAGCCGCATTACAGCACCCTTATGTTTTAATCAGTCTAAGTATTCTGTTTGTTTTACTCGCCATGTCTATGTTTGGCTTATACACGCTTCAGTTGCCTAATAGCATTCAAACTTGGTTAAGTAGCCAAAGTAATAAACAACAGGGAGGCAATATTGCCGGAGTATTTAGCATGGGGGCTATTTCGGGCTTAGTGTGTTCTCCGTGCACAACCGCGCCATTATCTGGCGCATTACTGTATGTCGCGCAGAGTGGTGATTTAATAACAGGGGCAATCGCACTTTACGCTCTGGCTCTAGGTATGGGAATTCCACTAGTTGTTGTAGCAGTTTTTGGTAATAAATTATTGCCGAAGGCAGGAGCGTGGATGGATAGAGTTAAAGTGTTGTTTGGCTTTATTCTACTTGCTGCTCCAATCTTTTTAATCGAAAGAATCATTCCGCAATCATGGGCTATCACATTATGGGCTGTGTTAGGTCTAGCGGCATTCGGCTGGCTTTACCATATTAAAAATAAGCTCGAATTTGGTGGTTGGAAACAAAGCCTAGTGGGCATTATCGCAGTATTGGGATTAGTCGCCTCGGCAATTCCTATTTATAGCCAGTGGTTTACCGATGGGCCCAAGCACACATACCAGCCTCAAGTAAGCTTTATTCGTATCACGTCTGTCGATGATTTAGAAACTCAACTTGTCGCGGCAAACAAAGCCAATAAGTCGGTGATGCTCGATTTCTATGCCGATTGGTGTGTGGCATGTAAGGAGTTTGAAAAATATACATTTCATACTGCCGAAGTAGAAGAAAAACTAAAAAATTTGGTTCTATTACAAGCGGATGTCACTAAAAACAGTCCAGAAGATATCGCACTATTTAAACGCTTGAAAGTCATGGGATTACCGACCATCGATTTTTGGGATGCTCACGGTAACTATCGCTCTAATGCAAGATTAACCGGATTCATTGAATCAGAACCTTTTATCCTTCACTTAGAAAAGCACAGAATTAGCCAATAAGTCATTTATTAATCTATTAATCAGTAATCAGCAACTTTTGGCTAGATGAAAGAGACCTATCATCTAGCCAAATTGTCCAATTGTTAGCATAATTAAAATTAAAACCTCATCTCCAAAGCAAAAAAAACCACCAACTTGCATAAAAAGTCCAATAAAAGTCGATACTGTTCAGAAATTTAACTGTCAAATATTGTCCATTCGTCCAAAGCGGATAATACTTATTCTCGAAGCACAAATTTAACTTAATTATAAAGAGCCTTTAACGTCATGGAATCGACTTACACAATCATCATAGCTGATGACCATCCACTGTTTCGAAATGCCTTATTTCAGTCAATTCACATGGCGATCAGTGGCGCCAATTTGGTAGAAGCAGACTCCCTTTCTGCATTACTTGACTTACTCAGTAGAGAAACTGAACCCGATCTTCTTTTACTTGATCTGAAAATGCCCGGTGCTAACGGAATGTCAGGTCTAATTCAGTTAAGAGCAGAATACCCCGATCTACCTATTGTCGTAATATCAGCGAGTGAAGAACCCAATGTTGTCGCTCAAGTAAAAATGCATGGTGCATTTGGCTTTATTCCAAAATCCAGTGATATGCGCTCACTGATTAGCGCACTAAATCAAGTATTAAGCGGTGATCCCTTCTTTCCAGAACAACTACTTAAGAACAGTAATATTAATACCGATCTCGCTGATAAACTGGCTTCACTCACGCCACAACAATACAAAGTTCTAGGCATGTTGTCAGATGGATTACTCAACAAGCAAATCGCGTATGAACTTAATGTGTCAGAAGCAACGATCAAAGCCCATATGACGGCTATTTTTCGTAAACTAGGCGTACAAAATAGAACCCAAGCGGTCATTCTTCTTCAACATCTTGAATTAGAAAATTAGAAAACCAGAGCGTTAGACCTTAGGTGTAGTATGTTAGACCTTAGGCTACATTAACAAGTTGTTAACATCTATTTTTTATAACCCACTTATCATAAACGTCCTTTTTTAGGGCGTTTTTCACTTTTTTCCCTCGACTAAAGTTGCACTGAGATAATAACCAAGTGCTGCTAACCTATACTCCGTAACATTTTATTAACAAGCCGAGTTGTGATCATAACAAGATACAAACGGGTCAATCAGTCTCAGGCTAACTTCAACAATAAATTGTAAACAACCAATAATTAAACGGAAGGAGAAGGCAATGTCATTCGAATCATCGGATCACGCTCAAGCCTACTGGAAGGAAAACTTAACTATCATGGGCTCATTACTCGCCATTTGGTTCATTGTGTCATATGGCGCAGGAATCTTATTTGTCGACGCACTTGATACTATCCAAATTGGTGGATTCAAATTAGGTTTCTGGTTCGCTCAACAAGGTTCAATCTACACATTTGTTGTGTTGATTTTTGTTTACGTTGCGCGCATGAATGCGCTCGATAAGAAATATAACGTACAGGAAGATTAAGAGGTTGTAGAAATGGAAATTCAAACTTGGACGTTTATTCTTGTCGGTATTACTTTTGCACTTTATATCGGCATAGCAATTTGGGCTCGTGCAGGATCAACGAGTGAATTTTACGTTGCAGGCGGCGGTGTTCACCCTGTGGCAAATGGTATGGCAACCGCGGCTGATTGGATGTCAGCAGCATCATTTATTTCAATGGCAGGTATTATATCATTCGTTGGTTATGACGGTGGTGTATACCTTATGGGTTGGACTGGTGGTTATGTATTACTAGCACTTTGTCTTGCACCTTACCTCCGTAAGTTCGGTAAATTTACCGTACCAGATTTTATCGGTGATCGTTACTACTCTAGAACCGCTCGTATGGTCGCGGTATTCTGTGCAATTTTCGTATCATTCACCTATGTAGCAGGTCAAATGCGTGGCGTGGGTGTGGTATTTGCTCGCTTCCTCGAAGTTGATATTAATATGGGTATCATCATCGGTATGGGCGTGGTGTTTTTCTATGCTGTATTAGGTGGAATGAAAGGAATTACTTACACTCAAGTTGCTCAATACTGTGTACTCATCTTCGCCTTTATGGTGCCTGCAATCTTTACCTCACTTATGATGACTGGATCTCCGGTTCCTCAAATTGGATTCGGCTCTACCATTTCGGGAACAGATGTCTATCTACTTGATAAATTAGATGGTTTGGCTGAAGAGCTTGGCTTTACCGCGTACACCAACGGTACCAAGAGTACTATTGATGTCTTCTTTATCACTGCCGCTCTTATGGTCGGTACAGCAGGACTACCTCACGTTATTATTCGCTTTTTTACGGTTCCTAAAGTATCTGATGCACGTATCTCAGCCGGTTGGGCACTCATCTTTATCTCTATTCTTTATACCACAGCACCAGCGGTTGCCGCATTTGCTCGTGTTAATATGATAGAAACGATCAATGGGCCAGAAATGCAAGGTGTCGCAGCAGCAGAAGCACCAAGTTGGTATAAAAACTGGGAAAGTACTGGGCTAGTCTCTTGGGATGATAAAAATGGCGATGGCAAGATGTTCTACTCTGGCGATGAACGCAACGAAATGAACATTAACCGCGATATTATTGTATTGGCGTCACCTGAACTGGCCAAACTGCCAAACTGGGTTGTCGCATTATTAGCTGCCGGTGGTCTAGCCGCGGCACTATCAACCGCTGCAGGCCTATTGTTGGTTATCTCGACCTCTATTTCTCATGACTTGTTGAAGAAAGGATTTAGGCCCAATATGACCGATAAACAAGAACTGTTTGCTGCTCGGTTAGCCGCTTTCTTTGCAATAATCTGCGCCGGTTACCTTGGGATTAATCCACCTGGTTTCGTCGCACAAGTGGTGGCCTTTGCCTTTGGTTTAGCAGCCGCATCCTTCTTCCCAGCCATTATTTTGGGTATCTTCTATAAGAAGATGAACAAGGAAGGTGCCATTGCCGGTATGCTTTCTGGTATCGCTTTTACCACTATTTATATCGTCTATTTCAAATTCATCAACCCAGCTGCCAACGTGCCTGAGAACTGGTTATTTAGCATCAGTCCTGAAGGTATCGGTACGCTAGGTATGTGTGTCAACTTTGTTGTTTCTCTTGTTGTGAACAAGTTTACTGCGGAAGTACCACAAGATGTTCAAGAAATGGTTGAGTCGATTCGCTATCCAAAAGGAGCAGGCGCAGCTCAAGATCATTAATTAACCGTTAGATTAATGGCCAAACGATTAACGACCAAAGCCGATGCGGAGTAGCATCGGCTTTTTTGTTCCGAACAAAAAACCTTCGTGTGCGACTTTTATATTAGTCATCTGATTGAACTCGGTTCAGTACTGATCTTAACTTAAGCGGCTTAACAGGTTTGGCAATAAAATCAAAACCATTCGACTTAATCGCACTTATCATATCTTCTGTTCTGTCCGCACTAATAATAATGCCTGCAAACTTATTGCCCAAACGTAAACGGAATTGCTGCAATACCTCTAATCCTGTTCTATCGTTATCTAAACGATAGTCGGAAAAAATCACCTGCGGTATCCAATCGTCCTGTAGTAATTGCAAGCTTTCCACCAAATCTCGTGCCGTTCGAACATCACAGCCCCAGCGTTCTAGTAACGTTCTCATACCAGTAAGTATTTCTAATTCATTATCGACACAAATCACTCTGACATTCAATAAAGGGGCAATTTCTTTTTTTTCAACGACTTCGATCATGGTTTCGGCTCTTTCCGCTCGATCGACAGTGATTGAAAAAACAGAACCTTCATCAGGCCAAGACCGCAAACCAATATCATGTTCAAGTACTCGGGCAATACCTCTAGAAATAGCTAAACCAATACCCAATCCCTGAGAAACGTGATTCGCATCTCCACGGGTGAACTCGTCAAAAATTTCAGATTGCTTGTCTTGAGCAATACCAATGCCATTGTCCCAAACCTCTATTCTTACCTGCCCTTGTACACGACGAGTGCCCAACACTACTTTGCCTTTTGGGTTGTACCGAAAGGCATTAGTTAAAAAGTTCTGTAAAACTCGACGTAACAACTTGGCATCAGAATGAACAATCAGATTGGATGGAATCATTTTAAAGTCAATTTGTTGCTTATTAGCTAAGGCACTAAACTCAGCATTTAAGGTATTTAACACATCGTTTAATTTGAAACTTTTTATATCGGTTTTCAATTTCCCTGACTCTAATCGAGAAATATCTAACAAATCACCAATCAATTCTTCAGCCGCCGCTAAGGCACTCTCTATATTGTTAGACAGCTGCTTAATTTCTTTATTTTTTGCGGTTTGAGCATCGGCCTCAACACCGAAATCCTTATCAACATCAAACGAATGAACCACTTCAGATAAAGATGAGGAAAATAAACGAGCAGCATTAAGCGGTTGCATTAAATCATGACTTACTGCCGCTAAAAAACGTGTCTTAGATTGAGATTCACTATTAGCACTTTGCGTAGCAAGCACCAAACGCTTATTCAAATCCTCTAATTCTTGGGTTCTTTTTTGCACTCTAGATTCTAAATTTTCGTTCACCTCTTTTAACGTCTTTTCCGCTTCACGGAATGCGGTAATATCGGAAAAACTCATAACAAAGCCACCACCAGGCATGGGATTGCCTTGAACTTCTATCACTGTCCCATCAGGATAAACTCGTGATGAAGTGTGTTGCGTTCCGCATTCTAAATGATAAACCCGTTTGCGAACATGCTCCTCTGGATCGCCCGGCCCACACAAACCCATTTGAGCGTTATGACGAATAACTTCCGCGATCGGCCGACCGACTTGGATCAGTCCAGCAGGAAATTCAAATAGCTCTAAGTAACGTTGATTCCAAGCCACCAGCCTCAACTGTTTATCTACCACGGTAATCCCTTGGCTAATATGTTCAATCGCGCCTTGTAATAACCCTCGACTAAAGTCATACAGTTCTGATGCTTCATCAACAATAGTCGCCACTTCTTCTAGTTGCATTTTTTTACCTTGCAAGGCAGAAGTGAGTACTAACTTTGCCGATGAAGCTCCAAAAACGCCGGCAAGAACACGTTCGGTATGACGAATTAAACCCGATGAAGCTTGCTGATTAGGTAATAAAGTGTGCTGTTCTTTATGCCAATAGTGGTTAAACGCCGTGCGAGCACGTGCTCTGCCTACAAAGCGTGCTGCAAGCATTTCAAGCTCCGCGACCGTTACTCGGCTTTGGTACAAACTCACGTTTTCATTTTCTGGTAATGGGGTTCCTACAAATGCAGCCGACTGCAAACGTTCGCTAAGACTAGAGCGAGTAAACATCGAAACCACAACATAGCAGCCAGCATTAACTAAGACACTTAATGCCATTCCCCAATCAGTTGAGGTTAGTGACCAATTGGCTAAAAACTGAGGTGGGCTAATTACCCATAATAAAAAGTTACTTTCAGAATCCCCCGCTAACATATCCGTCTGGCTCATTAAAGTAATAACCCAAATAGTAAAGCCCGCCAGTAAGCCAATATACACCCCTTTTTTATTGCCTAATCGCCAATACATGCCACCAATGAGCGCGGGAGAAAATTGCGCAATAGCGGCAAATGACAGCAACCCAATAACAGACAATGAACGGATATTATCCAGTGCCATGTAAAAGCCCCAAGCCGCAAATAGAATCAGCAATATCAACACTCTGCGAATGTTCAACAATAAACCGGAAAAGTGTTCGTGAGTGCGCTGAGAAAAACGCATTCTTCTCAATAGAAGAGGTAATACAAGGTCATTTGAAACCATAATAGCCAAAGCAATAGTCGATACGATAACCATGCCACTTGCCGCGGAAGTTCCTCCTAAAAATGCCAACAGTGCAATGTCATTAGCACCAACAGAAAGTGGCAACGAAATAACATAAGCATCGGCGGGACTACCAGCTAATAAACTCTGACCAACCCAAGAGATAGGTAAAACAAACAATCCCATTAACACAAGATAAGTAGGAAAGACTCGACGTGCGACGTGCAAATCTTGCGCTCTTTCATTCTCAACTACCATGGTATGAAATTGCCTAGGCAAACAAACGATCGCTGCCATTGTTAATAGCGTATGGATAACCATGCTGGGAATATTAGGTGCTTTATAGGTTTCAATAGCGATATCAACTAAGTTAATCTCGGAACGACTTAACGCGAGATAAACAATAAACAAACCCACAATAAGAAAAGCGCCTAATTTCACCAGTGATTCAAAAGCAATTGCCATCATCATGCCACGATGATGTTCGGTATTATCAATATGGCGAGTACCAAACAAGGTGGTAAATACCGCTAATGCACCTACCACAAACCATGAAATATGGCTGTCCTTATAGCCCAGTTGCGAGGTTAATTCAGGTGCGAGAATATCTAGCCCCATTGTAATGCCACGTAATTGCAAGGCAATGTATGGAAGAATACCGACAACGGCAATGAGAGTAACGGTAACAGCAAGCCCTTGAGACTTACCGTAACGTGCGGCGATAAAGTCAGCAATAGAGGTAATGTGTTCACGCTTAGCGATAAGAATCAGACGAGCAATTACTCGCCAACCCAAGGTAAAAACTAATATAGGCGCAATGTAAATTGGCAAAAAAGACCAAGGATTATTGCTAGCTTGCCCAACCGTTCCATAAAATGTCCACGAAGTACAATAAACCGCAATAGATAAGCTGTATATCCACGGTCGCCATTGAGATAACCATCGAGACTGCCTATCGCCATACCATGCAACCAGAAAAAGAATACCTAAATATGTGAGAGTAACAGGAACAACAATCCATCCTTGCATTTTCGTATCCTTGAACCATGCTAGTTAACTAAAAAAGCCGAAGTATAAAACTTCGACTTTAGTAGTGTAGTTAAAGAATTGTTAATACTCAGGTGGTTAGCTCTGAATCTGTGGCTTAGGTTGTCCTTTTTTTGAATCAACCCGAATAAACAAGGCTAGAATACCCATTCCTGCCATAGACCAGAATACATTTGCACCCCATAACTCAAATCCAATACCACTCAATGCGGTCATAACCGCAGTAAATGCTCCCATAGGAATAGCATTATATAATGCTTGCAACGGTACCATTTCATTCTGATTTGCACGTTGGATATATTGAATTGCAGCAAGGTGAGCAGTGGCAAACGTCGCACCATGCAATAATTGAATAAACCCTAATGCCCAAATGTCGGTAATCGATGCAGTTAACCCCCAACGAACGGCAATGCCGGTAGAGGCGATCAAAAACATAGTACGAATGCTTACACCATTAAACAGTTTTTTACTGGTAGCAAAAACCGTAATTTCGGCAATAACCCCAATGCTCCACAAGTAGCCAATAATATCTTCTGAGTGACCAACCGATTTCCAATAAATAGTACTAAAACTATAGTAAGCAGCATGGCTGCCATGAATTAATGACATTAGAACTAAAAAACGAAATACGTCGGGTTTAGTCATTAAAGCAAATAATTTGGGACGAATAGAATCTTGGTCATCCTCACTTTTAGGTTCAGGATTAGGCGTTCGCATCGAGAGCAACAGACCAACGGTAATACCGGCTAGAGCGGTATGTACAATCATGTCGGTACCATATACAGAAATCAAATAACCAACACAAGTAGACCCAGCAATAAAGGCAATAGAGCCCCACAACCGTGTTCGACCATAATCTAGTTTACCCAATTTGGCATAGTAATTGGCCATTGCATCTGAGAGTGGGATAGCTGGACCAACGCACAAATTAAACAAAATAGTCGCACCGGCCATTAACCAGAAATCACCACCAGTGAAGAAATGGAACCAAATAAAAATCACCGAAAAGAAGCTAAGCCAACGAATTGCCGGCAATAAATATTCGACTTTATGCAAGCGTGGGGTAATCACTAAATTGGCAATAAAACGGGTAGCAAACGCTAAGCCCATGAGTAAACCTATATCACTGGCAGAGACGCCTTGTTCTTTAAACCATAGCGCCCAAAATGGGATATAAACACCATAAGCAAAAAAGAAACCAATAAAATATTGAGAGATCCAACCATGAGGGGAAGGAGAAAACATAATTAACCTAGCTATTTATAATAATCGAAAATTCCTCGCTATTATGCCTACGATTTGATCAGTTAAAAAGGGAACAATTAATTGATTTTCTGTTCCTAGTTACTCTTTCTTTCAATGATATAAATATCAAAAAACCGATTCCAGCTTGATAGTAGTAAAACGGCCATTAGACCAAAGTCGTCTGGAGGTTCAAAGGAAAGTTGCCAGACTATGTATAAGCAAGTCTATTTGGAGCGATGCTCACCATGCCGGATAAATTTAATATGCAATCACCGCCCTTTGATCGACTATCAGAGAATCAACAACTCTTACTGAGATCTTCTCTGGATGTCGCTTATTACCGAGCAAAAGATCAATTGGTAACAGCAGGGGAAAAGAATAAATTTTTGCATATTTTAATAAAAGGAGTCGTTGAAGAGCGATCGGCCGATGACGTAGAGGTTTTTGCTCATTATGCTAATGATGATATTTTTGACGTTCGATCTCAATTTGATCATTTATCCAAACATAATTATATCGCTCTAGAAGATACGCTTTGCTATTTACTGCCTAACGATAAATTTCTGCAACTTTACCATTCCAACGGTGAGTTCGCGGCCTATTTTGATAACAGTTTGTCTAAACGACGCCAATTAATTAAAGCCGCTCAACAACAACAAAACTTAGCTGAATTTATACTCACTAGAGTAGATCGTTCTATTTACCACCCTCCACTTATTATCACAGCCGAGCTGCCTTTGACTGAGGCCACACAATTGCTTAAAGACAATGGCGTTGACGCCGCTCTGGTTCAACTCAATGAAGACGATAAAAGGATACTCGATAACAGTAATGAACGCCCTTATGGCATCGTCACTCGAACCAACATGCTGCATGCCGTCATGTTAGATAAACGGCCATTAAATACTGCCATTGGTGACATCGTTACTTTTCCTGTCTTTCACGTAGATGATGGTGATTTTCTATTTAATGCCATGATCACAATGACAAAACAGAAAATGAAAAGAGTGATGGTGTGCGATGGCAACAATGCGGTCGGCATGTTAGATATGACTCAAATACTCAGTGCTTTTTCTACTCATTCTCACGTATTAACCCTCAGTATTGCTCGTGCAAGCAGTATTGATGAGCTTGCTCTAGCTGCCAACCGACAAAGACACTTAGTAGAAAGCTTAATTACCAACGGCATTCGAACTCGTTTTATTATGGAACTTATTTCCGCGGTTAACGAGCAGATCATCGAAAAAGCATTTGAATTAGTCTTGCCGCCAACGGTGCATAATAAGGTATGTTTAATCGTGCTAGGTTCTGAAGGTCGAGGAGAGCAAATTTTAAAAACCGACCAAGATAACGCATTAATAATAAAACAAGGGGTCGATATTGCCGATTTATCTGATCTTATGAATACCCTCACCCACACTTTACAACAACTCGGTTACCCTCTTTGTCCCGGAAACGTTATGGTTAATAATCCGCAATGGGTAAAACATGAAAAGGAATGGGAAAAAACTTTAAATCTTTGGATATCAAGCTCTAAACCGGAGCAAGTCATGAAGTTAGCGATTATGGCCGATGCTCATGCCGTTGCGGGAAACACCGCGTTACTTGCTCCCATAAAAAAACACTTAATTGACAAGATGACTGCGCAAGAACTGATTCTGGCCGAATTTACCAAACCTGCATTAAGCTTTTCGACACCACTCACTTTATTTGGCAACGTTAAATCCTCTAAACAAGGATTAGATATAAAGTCTGGAGGTTTATTTCCTATTGTTCATGGCGTTAGAGCATTGAGCCTAGAATACGCAATCGAAGAAAATAACACGTTTGATAGATTGCTTGCCCTAACCAATAAAAAGGTACTGGAAAAAGAGACCGCCGATAACCTTAGTGAAGCCTTTAAATTGTTTGTAAAACTGCGATTAACACAGCAACTATCGCAGCAACACAGCCACAACATAATTGATTTAAAATTATTAGAACGAACCGAACGGGATCTACTTCGCCATAGCTTTCACGTCGTCAAAAAATTCAAACAATGGCTGGAATACCATTACCAGATAAGAGATTAACTATGAATTTTCTTAGACGTAACTGGTGGTATTACAAGTTAAAAGACTCACCTTATCGTGAACTTTTTACCAAAAATTCACATCGAGAATTGATTTCTCTCGATTGTGAAACAACAAGCTTAGACCCTAAACGAGCTGAACTGGTTACTATAGCCGCAACCAAAATCATTGATAATCGCATCATTACCAGCGAGCCTTTTCATATTCGCTTGCGCGCCCCTCACTCTTTGGATTCTGGATCGGTTCGCATTCATCATATTCGCCATCAAGATCTAATTGGAGGAATAAGCGAGAAAGAAGCGATAACAGCACTAATAAATTTTATCGGTAATCGACCTTTAGTCGGATACCATATCCGCTATGATAAAACCATATTAGATATTGCATGCCAAAAACAATTGGGCTTTCCGTTGCCCAATAAATTGATTGAGGTGAGCCATATTTATCATGAAATGTTAGAAAAACATTTGCCCAATGCGTATTTTGACCTCAGCTTAGATGCGATCTGTAAGCATTTAAATCTCCCTTCACAAACTCACAAACACGATGCATTACAAGATGCAATCTCAGCGGCTCTTGTCTACGTTAGATTAACTTACGGTGACTTACCTGAATTAACCTCCGCTTATAGACGATAGATTCTCATCATCAATATATCCTAAAGTCTAATTGAGAAAAATTCATTAATAACCGAAAGTTATAAAACTCAACAACACAGTGCTTATCAAAATAACAATGTTTTTCAAAATAACAGTGCTTGCCAAAATGAACTCAACGGAAGTTTGCTTACATCACAAGGAGAGAAGCAATGAGTGTGTATCCAGTCAAAGAAAATATTAAAGCCACCACCCACGCGGACAATGAAACTTACCTTTCTATGTACCAACAGTCGGTTAGTGATCCGGAAGGTTTTTGGGGAGAACATGGCAAAATTGTCGATTGGATTAAGCCATACACCCAGGTTAAAAGTACCTCTTTCGATACTGGACACGTTGATATACGCTGGTTTGAAGATGGAACATTGAATGTTTCGGCTAACTGTATTGATCGACATCTAGCCCAAAAAGGTGATGAAGTTGCCATCATTTGGGAAGGAGATGATCCAACACAAGATCAAACATTAACCTTCAATGAATTACACCAAAAGGTGTGTCAATTTTCTAACGCGTTAAAAGAAGCGGGTGTGCATAAAGGCGATGTGGTTTGTCTTTACATGCCAATGGTACCAGAAGCCGCGGTAGCCATGCTGGCTTGTACCCGTATTGGGGCTGTTCACACTGTTGTTTTTGGCGGTTTCTCTCCAGAAGCTCTGTCTGGTCGCATAATCGATTCTAACGCGAAAGTCATCGTCACAGCCGATGAAGGCGTTCGTGCAGGACGTGCTGTACCATTGAAAAAGAATGTCGACGAAGCACTAACCAACCCTGAAACAAGCAGTGTCAGCAAAGTAATGGTGCTGCAACGAACAGGTGGTGATATCGAATGGCATGAACATCGTGATATTTGGTGGCACGAAGCAACCGACACTGTTTCAGATGATTGTCCGCCAGAAGAGATGAAGGCAGAAGACCCACTATTTATTCTTTATACATCAGGTTCAACTGGCAAGCCTAAAGGTGTTCTGCACACAACAGGAGGCTACCTTGTTTATGCGGCGATGACCTTTAAATATGTGTTTGACTATAATGACAGTGACACGTTTTGGTGTACCGCTGACGTCGGTTGGATAACTGGCCATACCTACTTAGTTTACGGGCCATTAGCCAACGGCGCGAAAACTATTCTATTTGAAGGGGTACCTAATTATCCAAATACAAATCGAATGAGTGAAGTAGTCGATAAACATCAAGTTTCTATTTTATATACCGCTCCTACAGCGATTCGAGCCCTGATGGCCAAAGGCAATGAAGCGATTGAAGGCACCAACCGAAACAGTTTACGTATTATGGGCTCGGTAGGTGAACCTATCAACCCAGAAGCCTGGGAGTGGTACTACAAAACTATTGGCAATGAAAAATCCCCTATCGTTGATACATGGTGGCAAACAGAAACCGGTGGCATTCTTATTTCTCCGCTACCCGGAGCCACCGCTTTGAAGCCGGGTTCGGCGACTCGCCCATTCTTCGGCGTGCAGCCAGCCCTAGTCGATAATATGGGCAATATCATCGAAGGGGCAACCGACGGAAACTTAGTTATCTTAGATTCGTGGCCGGGTCAAATGCGCAGTATTTATGGTGACCATGACCGCTTTGAACAAACCTATTTTTCTACTTTTAAAGGCATGTATTTTACTAGTGATGGCGCTCGTCGTGACGAAGATGGCTATTACTGGATTACTGGTCGTGTAGATGATGTTCTTAATGTATCGGGCCATAGAATGGGAACAGCTGAAATTGAATCTGCACTGGTTGCCTTTGATAAAATAGCAGAAGCGGCAATTGTTGGTGTTCCTCATGATATTAAAGGACAAGCTATCTATGCCTACATCACGCTAAATTCGGGTGAATATCCAAGTGCAGAACTGCATAAAGAAGTAAAAGATTGGGTGAGAAAAGAGATAGGTCCAATTGCGACCCCCGATGTGTTGCACTGGACAGACTCGCTCCCGAAAACTCGTTCAGGTAAAATAATGCGCCGTATATTGCGTAAAATAGCCACTGGCGACACCAGTAATTTAGGCGATACCTCGACATTAGCCGACCCAAGTGTTGTCGATAAACTGATCGCTGAAAAAGCCGAAATGTCTTAACCGAATCAACTAAACACACATCAGTTCTACCATTTAGCGCTATTTTTATAGCGCTTTTTTTTATCCTTTCCAGCGAATAGGCTATGCTGATTATTACGAAGTTAAAAAATATCACTAGAAATATTGAACAATTTACATTAGCGTTCCAGGTGACACAGTTGCAAAAATGTCGCCTCTGCTACAACTTAAACCATTCACATGGGTGATTAGACCAGTAAAATGCTGCTATTTTCGGTGAATTAGCTATAATCGTGGGCTAAAATGAATTTTTCTCAAAAATAAACTGGAAAAATCACATTTTCATCTATAATAATAGAAATATTCGAAGTTAATCCGAATTAAAGGAAGATGACAACACGATGACTACAAAGTTACGCATTCTACTTTTAAACGGCCCAAATCTTAACCTATTAGGTATTCGAGAGCCAGGCCACTACGGAAGCCAAACGTTAGATCAAATAGTAGATGACTTGGTTCTACAGGCCAACAGTGCGGATATTGAACTTCAGCACCTACAATCTAACCGGGAATATGAATTATTAGAAGCCATTCATGCGGCTCATAACAAGGTCGATTTCATTATTATTAATCCCGCTGCATTTACCCATACAAGTGTTGCTTTACGTGATGCTTTACTCGGTGTAGCAATCCCATTTATTGAAGTGCACTTATCCAATGTTCACGCGCGTGAGCCTTTCCGTCACCACTCTTATTTATCAGATAAAGCAGTGGGTGTGATATGTGGATTAGGCGCTCAAGGCTACCAATTTGCTTTGATGGCAGCGATAGAACAGCTGAAATCAAAGTCGTAAAGAACTAATTTCGTTTCACTCTGTCTTAGAGTGAGAAACGTTTAACAGACAAAGAGAAAGAAAAGATGGATATACGTAAAATAAAGAAGCTTATTGAATTAGTAGAAGAGTCAGGTATTTCTGAGCTAGAAATATCAGAAGGTGAAGAATCCGTACGTATTAGTCGTAACGGTCCTGCACAGCAATTTGCACCAATGCAATATTCACAAGCTCCAATAGCATCAGCACCAGCGGTAGCTGCTCCTGCAACAGCAACTGTTGATGTTGCTCCAGCGTCCACTGAAACAGCTGGTCATAAAGTTCTTTCTCCAATGGTCGGAACTTTCTACCGCTCTCCAAGCCCAGAAGCGAAATCATTTATTGAAGTGGGTCAATCAGTTTCTGCTGGTGACACACTTTGTATCGTTGAAGCAATGAAAATGATGAATCAGATTGAAGCTGATACGTCGGGCGTTGTTACTGCTATTCTGGTTGAAGACGGTGCAGCCGTTGAATTCGATCAACCGCTTGTTGTTATTGAATAACATCTTGTTATCAAATAATAGCTTGTCGTCATCGAATAATAGAGGCCAATCACTATGCTGGACAAATTAGTCATCGCGAACCGAGGTGAAATTGCACTTCGTATACTTCGCGCATGTAAAGAATTAGGTATCAAAACAGTTGCGGTACATTCAACAGCCGACCGCGATCTTAAACACGTATTATTAGCAGACGAATCGATTTGTATCGGTCCTGCACGCGGAATAGACAGTTATCTGAATATACCGCGTATCATCTCAGCAGCCGAAGTCACTGGGGCGATAGCTATCCACCCTGGCTATGGCTTTCTGTCTGAAAATGCAGATTTTGCGGAACAAGTAGAACGAAGCGGTTTTATTTTTGTTGGTCCTAAAGCTGAAACGATTCGCATTATGGGCGACAAAGTTTCTGCTATCAATGCAATGAAACGAGCAGGTGTACCTTGTGTACCGGGTTCTGATGGCCCACTTGATGATGATGACAACCAAAATAAAGCGCACGCTAAGCGTATTGGTTATCCTGTAATCATTAAAGCCTCAGGTGGCGGTGGTGGTCGTGGTATGCGTGTTGTACGTAGTGAGCCTGAGTTGGTTGAAGCAATTGCTATGACTAGAGCAGAAGCAAAAGCGGCATTTAACAATGATGTGGTTTACATGGAAAAGTACCTTGAAAACCCTCGCCATGTGGAAGTTCAAATCATCGCTGACGGACAAGGTGGTGCTATCCACCTTGGTGAGCGAGACTGTTCTATGCAGCGTCGTCATCAAAAAGTGGTTGAAGAAGCACCTGCTCCAGGTATTACCGAAGAAATGCGTAAATACATCGGCGAACGTTGTACGCGAGCTTGTCTTGAAATTAATTATCGTGGTGCTGGCACATTTGAGTTCTTATATGAAAATGGTGAATTCTATTTCATTGAAATGAATACTCGAATTCAAGTTGAGCATCCAGTAACAGAAATGGTAACCGGTGTTGACCTAATTAAAGAACAACTTCGTGTAGCAGCAGGCCAACCATTATCCTTTACTCAAGATGATATTAAATTAAGTGGCCATGCCATTGAATGTCGTATTAATGCCGAAGATCCTGAAAAGTTCTTGCCTTGCCCAGGCACAATCGAACGTTTCCATTCACCAGGTGGAATGGGCGTTCGTTGGGAGTCTCATATCTATGCTGGCTATACGGTTCCACCTCATTACGATTCAATGGTAGGTAAGTTAATTACCTACGGTGAAAATCGAGATGTGGCTATTGCACGTATGAAAAACGCCCTAGGTGAAATGATCATCGAAGGTATTAAAACCAACATACCACTGCAACAAGATATTATGAATGATGAAAACTTCCAGCACGGCGGCGCAAACATTCATTATTTAGAGAAAAAACTCGGTCTCCAATAAGGTCATCTGAATTTTCCTCTCTTCTAAAGCACTCTAACGAGTGCTTTTTTATTGGTAATAACGTTAACGATTAATACTATTTACCTACTTATAAACCTGTACAAATAGACAGTGAGATGATTGAATAACTATAAACATATTGGCTATATAGGCGAAGCTTTATGTTGAGAGTAAAATGTTTTGTAAAAAATAAAATGTTACGTAAAGAATCACGCCTTGCCTCGGTTACTTGATATGACTACGTACTGAATTGAAAGTGAGTTAAATTATGTCCCAACTTTTATCAAGCGTTTCGATTACTTCTCTATCTGGTGTTGGCGCCAAGGTAGCCGAGAAGTTACAAAAAGTCGCTTTATATTCAGTACAAGATTTGTTATTCCACCTTCCTTTGCGATATGAAGATCGCACCAGAATATATCCCATGGTCAAACTTCACGCCGGTTTATGGGCTGCAGTTCAAGGTGAAGTCATGAGCGTTGATACAACTTTTTCCCGTAAAAAAATGCTTACTGTTAAAATAAGTGATGGCAATGGTACCGTCACATTACGCTTTTTTAATTTTACTGCAGGCATGAAAAATAACTTCACAATTGGAAAATTGGTGCATGCTTACGGAGAAATTAAACGCGGTAATTATGGGTTAGAAATTGTTCATCCCGATTACAAGTTTTTCGCTCCAGCAACTCAACCAGATGTAGAACAAAATCTTACTCCGGTCTATCCCACCACCGAAGGCTTACGACAAAACACTTTACGTAATCTAACGGAACAAGCGTTACAGTTATTAGAAAGCGCAGCGGTTGAAGAATTATTACCATCAGGTTTATATAACAACCAATTAACCTTGTCTCAAGCTCTACACACTATTCATCGCCCACCTCCCACTACCAATATACAAGAATTTGATGAAGGTAAAACACCTGCACAACAGCGATTAATTATCGAAGAGTTATTGGCGCAAAACCTTTCTATGCTGGCAGTTCGCAATAAAGGACAAAAAGATAATGCTTTACCATTAACCGCCCAAGATCACTTTAAACATAAGCTACTCGCACAATTACCGTTTTCACCAACCAATGCGCAAAACAGAGTCGTGACAGAAATAGAAGCCGACTTACTCAAACCGCACCCAATGATGCGTCTGGTTCAAGGTGACGTAGGTTCAGGTAAAACATTGGTTGCCGCTCTTGCTGCGGTAAAAGGCATTGAATCTGGTTATCAAGTTGCCTTAATGGCCCCAACCGAATTGTTAGCCGAGCAGCATGCTATCAATTTTACCAATTGGCTTGAGCCACTTGGCATTCAAGTCGCTTGGTTAGCCGGCAAGCTAAAAGGGAAAGCTCGAGAAACAGAGTTAGCTAAAATAGCCAGTGGCGAGGCTAAAATGGTGGTCGGTACCCATGCACTATTCCAAGATCATGTCGAATTTAATCAACTGGCGTTAGTGATTATTGATGAGCAACATCGTTTCGGTGTCCATCAGCGCTTAAAACTAAGAGAAAAAGGTGAAATTCAGGGCGCCTTCCCTCACCAACTGATCATGACTGCCACCCCTATCCCTAGAACTTTGGCCATGACAGCCTATGCCGATTTGGAAACCTCTATTATTGATGAGTTACCTCCCGGGCGAACACCGATCCAAACCGTAGCAATTCCTGATACTAAACGAGACGATATTATAGATAGAGTGCGTAATGCCTGTTTAAACGAAGGCAAACAAGCCTATTGGGTGTGTACTCTGATTGATGAGTCAGAAGTGTTAGAAGCACAGGCCGCAGCAGACACCGCTGAAGAACTGCAAAAACAACTCCCTGAACTAAAAATTGGCCTCGTTCATGGCAGGATGAAACCCGCCGAGAAGCAAGCCATAATGCAGCAGTTTAAAAATAACCAATTGCATTTACTTGTTGCAACAACCGTTATTGAAGTGGGCGTTGACGTGCCTAATGCTAGTTTAATGATCATCGAAAACCCTGAGCGATTGGGCTTAGCTCAACTCCATCAACTTAGAGGCCGAGTCGGTCGAGGAACGGTAGCAAGTCACTGTGTTTTACTCTATCACTCCCCTCTTTCCAAAACCGCTCAAAAACGTTTAGCGGTACTAAGAGAAAGTAACGATGGCTTTGTTATCGCTCAGCGCGATCTAGAAATCAGAGGTCCGGGAGAACTATTGGGAACGAAGCAAACCGGTATCGCCGATTTAAAAATCGCCGACCTCATAAGAGATCAAAGACTTATACCCGATATTCAACGCATGGCTCGATTTATTCACGATAATCATCCTAAAAACGCACAAGCCATTATTACACGCTGGTTAGGAGAGCGTGATATTTATTCTAACGCCTGATATCAGCGTTAGTTATCTATTTAATCTTAGCTTTGATGATTTAATCTAAACGCTGGTTTTTAAATCATACTCAAATTCTTAAACCCATACTCAGATTATTCAAACGACATTCGGGTTATTCGTTTTAAGCTCTTTTGTTTTTATTCACTTTGTTTGATCGAGACACACTCGGGAATTGTAAATGCACCCTTCCACCCCCTTCAGAACGATTGGTTACAGAGATAGAGCCATTATGCTGCGTAACAATTCTTTTAACGATAGCAAGACCTAAACCCGTTCCTTCACTGCCTCGCGCACTATCTCCGCGAGTAAACGGTTCAAACAATTTATCAAGTTGATCAATATTGATTCCAGGACCATTATCTTCGACACAAACCCACACCGACTGCTTATCTACTGTCATTCCAGTCGTTATTCTCACCCACCCATTACCATACCTTTCTGCGTTAACCACCAGATTGGTCAATGAACGTTTTACTTCAATTTCATTTCCTTGTAACAAGCAAGGTTCGCTTGCAAGACTAATTTTCACTTGATTTACATTGTCTCCATTGGCATTTTCTTTACTCGCACTCGCGTTATTACTTGCACTTGCAACATTGTTAGCAATAACATTTAAATCAACCTGTTGAAAGCTATCTGTATTAACAGGTTTCAAGTAGTCCATAAACTGATTAATAATTTCGTTGCACTCTTCCGTATCCTGAATAATGCCTTCCGCAAGATAACTATCTTGTTCGGACATCATTTCCGTTGCTAAACGGATTCGGGTTAACGGTGTACGCAGATCATGGCTAATGCCAGCCATCAACAAAGCCCTATCTTCTTCTAACTTCTGGATATCTTGCGACATTTGATTAAAAGCCTGAGTTACTGCTCTTATTTCACTGGCACCTTTCTCTGCTAAAGGTGTTGGAAACTCACCTCGGCCCACCATTCTTGCTGCTCCTTCTAGTGCCACCAAAGGTCTATTTTGAATTTTGACAAAAACCCAACAGGAACAAATGATCAGTATCGCAATCAGTAAGCTGTTTCTAAACAGAGGAATAAAATCCTCTTCTTGTAATTCTGAAAGCGGTATTCTCAATAAAATATTGGGTAATTTTTCTAACTTAACCCACAGGATATAACTCTCACTACCAGAAGATAACCTCACTTCTGACGCACCACCCAGTTCATCACTCATTTCATGACTTAAAAAATCGATACTGGTGGCATCATTAAATTCCGCATAAATTGCATCGCCTTCTTGATGAGCGGTCACACCAAGTTTGTCTAGCAACCTTCTTCTTGAAGGCGCTTGCAAATATTCTCCCGTTTCAAGCTCGGCCCTATCGTCTAATATCAGATTTATCTCGTGGGCTAAAATACGATTAAACTGTTGTAAACTCGGTAATAAAGCATAGTTAAATATGGCAAAATAAGAGTAAGCTTGGCTGGCTAAAAGAACTAAAATGAAAAGTATGACCGTTTGCGTGTGAGAACTGCGGATAAGCATAACTGCCCCAAAAATAATAAACCCTTAAAACGAATGTTTAAGGGTTTTTGATAATAGAATTAAACCGCTTGACCATCAGGCACAAACACATAACCTAAACCCCAAACTGTTTGTATATATCTAGGGTGACTTGGATCTTCTTCTAACATTCTACGCAATCTGGATATCTGCACATCGATTGAACGTTCCATTGCTGAATATTCTCGGCCTCTAGCCATATTCATCAACTGATCTCGAGACATCGGTTTCCTTGCATTGGTCACTAAGGATTTCAGCACGGCAAATTCGCCAGACGTAAGAGGCATGCATTCATCACCACGAAACATCTCTCTTGTTCCAAGGTTTAAACGAAACTCACCAAATTCTATATTGGTCTCTTCTGCACTCGGTGCTCCTGGCGCTTCGACAACCTGTCGACGCAACACGGCATTAATACGAGCTAACAACTCACGTGGATTAAACGGCTTGGGTAAGTAATCATCTGCTCCCACTTCCAAACCAATTATGCGATCAGCTTCATCTCCTTTAGCGGTCAACATAACAATTGGGATTCTATTATCATTACTGCGAAGACGACGACAGATAGAAAGACCATCTTCACCTGGTAACATAAGATCCAATACGACTAAATGGAACGTTTCTCGTGCTAGCAATCTATCCATCTGCTCTGCATTAGCAACACCTCGCACCTGAAATCCTTGGTCGGTAAGATAGCGTTCCAACAAAGAACGTAATCTGGCGTCATCATCTACAACTAATATTTTATGGTTTTCTTGCATCTATTGTCCCAAATAACCTAACGGAAATGAAATAAACTAAACCCAGCGGCATAGACGTTACATTAAAATAATCTATGAATGAACTCGGTACTCATAAGTAAATATAACGTCAAGGATAAAGGCTATAAACCTAAACCGAATACCTTATCTATTAAGCATACCTAATTCTATAACTTACATAGTAAATTTCATGCAAATATTTACTGTTATATTATCAATAATTGTCTAAATCTTGTACACAGAAAATAACAACACACTAATTATGTTATCTCTCGCCATTGCCAAGTTCATTATTTATGTTACACAATATAAAAAACTAACACCGTTCAGAAAAATGAAGCTCATATGAAAACAAACCTGGTCACTCGTGAAGGGTACAATAAGCTGCAAAAAGAACTTGATTATCTTTGGCGAGAAGAACGTCCAGAGGTAACCAAAAAAGTAACTTGGGCAGCGAGTTTGGGTGATCGCAGTGAAAATGCCGATTATCAATACAATAAAAAACGCTTAAGAGAAATTGACCGACGGGTACGTTTTTTAAGAAAACGATTAGAACAGCTTAGAGTGGTCGATTACTCACCAGAACAAGAAGGCAAAGTGTTTTTTGGCGCTTGGGTAGAAATTGAAAACGAACAAGGCGACATAAAGACCTTCAAAATAGTCGGTCCAGACGAAATTTATGGTGGAATAAAAGATTACGTATCGATTGATTCACCTATGGCAAGAGCGTTACTAAAGAAACAAGTTGATGATGAATTTTCGGTAAAAACTCCCGAAGGATTCAAAGAATGGTTTATCAATAAAATACGTTACTCAAAAGACGATTAGTACCATATCAGCAAGATTCTGCTAAAATTCCCTCAAATTAATTTACCTATCGAGTGACTCTCATGCCATGGATTCAAATAAAACTCAACGCAACAGCTGACAATGCTGAGCAAATTGGTGATATGTTGTCGGAAGAAACTGGTGCTTTATCAGTTACTTTTCTTGATTCAAAAGATACTCCGATATTTGAGCCACTTCCGGGAGAAACTCATCTTTGGGGTGAAACCGACGTGGTAGCCTTATACGATGCAACCGTCGACACCGCCTTAATATTAAGTCAAATAACCCAATCACAATTACTGGCTGATAATTTTTCTTACAAAATTGAGCAGCTAGAAGATAAAGATTGGGAGCGTGAATGGATGGAAAACTTCCACCCTATGAAATTTGGACAACGCTTGTGGATATGCCCAAGCTGGCGAGAAGTTCCTGAACCCAATGCCATTAATGTGATGCTAGATCCCGGTTTAGCCTTTGGTACCGGAACACACCCAACCACATCACTTTGCTTGGAATGGCTTGAAAGCATAGACCTTAAAGGCAAAACAGTGATCGATTTTGGTTGTGGCTCAGGCATTCTTGCTATTGCTGCCATTAAACTTGGCGCAGACAAAGTGGTCGGCATTGATATTGACCCGCAAGCAATTATAGCCTCCAAAGAAAATGCCAAACGCAATGGTGTTGCCGAACAATTAGCACTGTATTTGCCTCAAGACCAACCGCAAGACTTAATTGCTGACATAGTAGTAGCCAATATTCTCGCCGCTCCACTACGAGAACTTTCTCCTGTAATTAAAGGATTAATCAAGCCAAATGGTTTACTTGCCATGTCTGGAGTACTCGATACACAAGCAGAAGACGTAGCCAGTTATTACCAAGATAAACTCGATATTGATCCTATCGCCGAACTACAAGAGTGGTGTCGTATCTCTGGACAAAAAAAATCTTAGCAAAATAGGCACTAATTGATTGAAAATTAGGCAATTTGAAAAACAAATTGTAAATGCTCAAAAATTAGTCTTTTCACGCATCGAAAAAATGCGTAAAATGCGCGCCCTTGCTAGATAAGAACTGTGACGGCCTTTTGAAAATCGGAAATTATCAACTTAAGAACAAATTGATTGTGGCACCAATGGCTGGTGTGACCGATCGACCATTTCGAGAGTTATGTCTTCGATACGGTGCTGGGATGGCTATCAGTGAAATGATGTCCTCTAATCCTAGGCTCTGGAAAACGGCCAAATCAAAGCAACGCATGGTGCATGAGGGTGAATCGGGCATTCGCTCTGTACAAATTGCGGGTTCTGAGCCCAAGTTAATGGCTGAAGCAGCCATACACAGTGTTGAAAACGGTGCTCAAATCATCGATATCAACATGGGCTGTCCGGCAAAAAAAGTAAATAAAAAGCTGGCGGGGTCAGCACTACTGCAACACCCAGATATTATTGAAAAAATATTAACTGAGGTGGTTAATGCAGTAGATGCTCCAGTTACTCTGAAAACCCGTACAGGTTGGGACACAGACAATAAAAACTGTGTCGAAATAGCAAAAATGGCCGAAGGCTGTGGCATACAAGCTCTTGCTCTTCATGGAAGAACAAAAGCCTGTATGTACAAAGGCGAGGCGGAATACGACAGCATTAGAGCCGTCAAACAGGCTATCTCTATACCCGTTATTGCTAATGGCGATATCGACAGTCCAGAGAAAGCCAAATACGTTCTAGATTACACCGGAGCGGACGCTTTAATGATTGGTCGGCCTGCCCAAGGTCGTCCTTGGATTTTTCAAGAAATCCATCATTATTTGGAACACGGCACCACCTTGCCTGAACTGCCTTATAAGGAAGTGCAGGATATTTTACTTGGACATGTTCGAGAGCTTCATCAATTTTATGGTGAATTTCTTGGCCCTCGCATTGCTCGAAAGCATGTGGGTTGGTATTTAAAAGAGCATGGACAAGCGAGTGAGTTTCGCCGTACCTTCAACGCAATAGAAGCTGCTAGTCAGCAACTAGATGCATTAGAAGGTTACTTTGTACAATTTGCATCATAAATTACGAGAAGAGCTAGCATAATATGTTCGAACAAAATTTAACTTCTGAACCACTAACAGTCACTACTGTAACTTCACAAGATCAAGTAACTCAGAAGCCTCTACGTGACTCTGTAAAAGCATCTTTGAAAAATTACCTTGCTCAGTTAAATGGTCAAGACGTTGACGACCTGTACGAACTAGTATTGGCAGAAGTTGAGCAACCATTACTAGACACCATCATGCAATATACTCGCGGTAACCAAACTCGCGCAGCCAATATGATGGGTATCAACCGTGGTACTCTTCGTAAAAAACTAAAAAAATACGGCATGAACTAGAAATTAGTTTATAAGCCAATGATTTTAAAGGTCTAGTTAATTTATTTTCTAGGCCTTTTTATTTACTTGCTACACACATTGCTGCACACGATAATTTTATAGTTGATTAGTGATTTTCGAATCAAAGACGCCTTAGCTCATCATCGTTCGGTTCTCGACTCAAGTCTGAGAAGGCACTAAATTTAAAGGCCTAAGAACGTATTTTTCTATACAAAATTTATAGCAACCTTCCTTTGATGTTGGTGACAATAGTCACCTCTCCCGCCCTATCACTACTACATAATCAGATAACATTACGGAGCTAATCAAACGCTAAAAACTGATGCTATAAGTGATATGGATATTGTGGGCTTAGAGAAAATAAAAACACCTGTGGAAAAAACTGTAAAGCCACATTAAGGTGTGAGCAGCACTTGCCTATACTTCTTTGAGCGAATAGAAAACCGCAAGCGTTGTGAATCAGTCTTAAATGCTTTGTCATCTCTGTTTTTTAAACGCAACATCAAAATCATGCCCATTACGCTTAAAGCAAGCATAGTTAGAAAACATTAATGTATATCCGTAGGTCTCAAGCGTCTTTTCAATTAGTTCTGGTGTAACGGTAGCTTGACCAAAATTGTTTGGCGCAAGATCCCACTCATGCCCAATAAAACCGCGGCTATCGATATACGCTGTATGTTTTTTACCATCTAGAAAATACACCAAAATATAATCAACGTTCTCATTGTATAAATGTCCATCAAAGAGCAGTCTTGTTTTATTCGCTTGAGGTATTTTCTCAAGAAAATTATCTTTGAACTTCCTATCCTTACACTTGACGAACTTATTACCTACATTGATGTAGAAGTCTACATCTCGAGCGAAAAAACTTGGTTCAAAATGGTCGCCACCAATAGAGAGAGATGTATATTTTTCCAGTGCAATTGACATAGACTCTCCAGATTTCAAAACCACTGGTTCTTTTGGTTTGTATACCTCTACTTTTATATCATTTTCTACAACCGTATATATAGACCAAATTGGGACTGTTTTATCTTTGTGGTTACTAACCACCAGTTTGGTTATTTGACTGTCAGTATATGCATCGCCGCTAACTTCGTAGGTAATACTTAGCCTAAACCCTATTTTCGTATGATAAAAATAAAGGGCATACGCTGACGCAACAAAGTAGATAACGGTTCTACCCTCTTGTGACAAGAAACTAAAAAACTCGGCAATATTCAATTGAACTCCAAAGTACATAACATTCTTAATAATAGACCTTTGAATCGTCACTACTTCACGAGACAACTTTTAGCCTCTCTAAAGTAATTCTGTTCATACAGTACAGGCTAAAGTCCATCATTGGAACTATGTTGCCGTTTCGTGTAGAAACACAAACTTAAAGTGATGTATAGACACTTCCGTATTAGTGAGTCTGCTAAATTAGTTATCTATGGATTAGCCTGAATCAGGCAAACAATGCCATAGTCGTTATACATGTCGTTCCCGCGCCAACCGTCCTTTAGGTTTATACTCTTGGAGTAGCTCACGAACCATAAACTGATAATCAGGATGTTTTTTAAAACTATAAGAGATAAAAAATGCTTTCGTGGCTTGCGCCGAACTTAACTTTCTAACCTCTCCAACGTTTCCACCTACAATTAAGCTAAATTTAACACCTGGAATGTAGAATATATGATGGTGATAACCTAATTTTTTCGATGAAGTTGGAAAAGATACTTTTGGTATAATATCTTCATCGATGTCGACATAAACCGCTAGATATGCGTTCGAAGGAAATCCTCGCTCCCCAAGAAGGTAACTACGAAATTCTTCTTGGTAACGAGGGCCCAATGACTTTTGATTAGAGTTTTTTGCCATTGGCCAAGCAGAGGCACGCCAAATGATACTTGCTGCAAAATATAGATAGCAGTCAGTATTAGGGAAGTCGTTCTGGATTGGATTGAACCAACTCTCTCTTCTTTTACTTGTACTGGCAAATTGCTTTGCACTTTTGAGGCGCTCTAAAAGAGGGAACTTGTCAGTGCCAGTATAGCACTCTGACACAACCGCATTTTCACCTAGGCGAGAAAAGCGTAACTCACACTCAGAACAAAGGAAATGTGAAGTAACTTGAAAGTCAGAGTAGATTGAAGATTTATCATGACTTTGATTTAAAACTAGATCATCACCATCAAAAGCCCCTTTCAATTTTTTGTAGAGCGCCTTTGGCATAAGATGACTATTTCTTAACTCTTTGTATTCTAAACAAAGACCACATTGACCTAACCTCAAAGTTCCACCTTTCATAAAAGTATACAACGTTAATTAGACAGGTTTCCGTATTTACATTTCATCTATGATGCAGGCATTCATTATGAAACTCAACTTGCATGAAGTGAAGGTACCAAGCGTTGTTAATCACTCATAAATTCATTGTTATACAGTTACTTGTAACTAGCCTTAAGTACTTGAATTTCTTTTGCATACTTGCTAGTTATTTCTTGAATTTCCTCGTCTCTCTTACGCTGTATTTCTTTAATTTTCAGCTCTAGTTCAGGGTTGCTATTTACCACGAAATCACATCTGTCAGCAGTCTGCTGCAACGCCTTAGCCGATCCAGACAAACTAAAGCTTTGTTTCATTTTTAGTTGATTATAAACATAGATGTTAACGAGCAGCTTGTTGCCACTTCTAATGCTATTTAATAACGATTCTGGAATATTCCCAATAACACCGCTCTTATATGAGTTCGAATATGTTTTCCCTCTTAAATTATAAACTTTACCATCATCAACACGCATTTCGATTTCGACCTTACCATTACTTGGTGTTGCTACATTTTTTTTGCTTGCGAAAGTCAACATAAGGTCTTTATGCTTGCCTTTTTGAACGTCACACCTGAACCCAATAGAATTGCCACGATTAGACGTGTATTGCTCATACACTTTTATATCGTTCATTTCATCAATCCAGTTGTTCGACTTAAATGCTGCCAATGCTGATTGAGACGCTAACAATGTCGATATCAAGAAAACTATCTTTGCTTTCATTATTAAAATTACTCCTACACTATAGTTGCAAAAAGAACACGAAAGTACAGAGGCTTAATAGCCGATAATTTGTTGTTTTTCACTCTTTAATAATGCAACTATTCTCATATCACATCAACTGATAATCCATAAGTTATTGCCACAAGAAAGGAATCTAAGTTGTAAGATATCGCTTAATAGCGAAAATGATCTGTTATCAACTCAATCGGATAAGTTTTAGTAAGGCAAATACAGACATCATTAATTATGTAGATTATTTAGTCTAAGGAATTTAGGGGCATTATTGAGTTAACTCTCTTATCAAAATACAGTTATTCACAGAACTCCAAGTTAAAGAACATGGCGTACTTGAGAATCAATGCGCCATTCAAAAACACGAGTAATTAGTTTACGTCCCGCAGTAAGAACCCCTTTTAAAGCTCTTACAAGCTCTTCAGAGCAGTACTGACTTGTTTTGATACAACCAGTCACCT
>NZ_JAWMPW010000018.1:0-78871 GCF_033101115.1 Vibrio sp. TH_r3
ATGCTTGGTATCTTAGGCGCGTTATGTGCAGGGCTATTTATCGGTTTGATGAACGGGATCTTTGTAACTAAAGTGCGAGTGAATGCTTTGATCGCAACCTTAGCTATGATGGAAATCGTTAGAGGCGGCGCGTACATTATTTCTGGTGGTAATGCGGTTGGTGTTGTTAACATGAATTTCTTTATGTTAGGACAGTCGACCATCTTAGGATTACCAACCCCTATCGTGATTACCATTATTTGTTTTGTTGTTTTTGGCTTCCTGCTCAAAAATACAGCCTATGGTCGCAACGCTCTAGCTGTCGGGGGCAATTCTGACGCTGCAAATTTAGCGGGCGTAGATGTCGACAAAGTGCGTATTGCCAATTTTGCCATACAGGGTGCGATTTGTGCGGTGGCGGGCATCATTTTGGCTTCTCGTATTACTAGTGGGCAGCCAAATGCATCATTAGGGTTTGAGCTAAGTGTTATTTCAGCCTGCGTGCTCGGCGGGGTTTCACTTAATGGTGGTAAGGCAAGTATAGTTGGTGTTGCGATCGGTGTATTGATCATGGGGACGGTGGAAAATGCACTCAATCTTCTTAATGTCGACTCTTTCTACCAGTATTTAGTGCGTGGTGGCATACTGTTGTTAGCGGTTGGAGCTGACCAGTATCGACAGCGACTTGCTGAAAAAGGCTAATTTCACTGGTATAAGAGGTACATATGATTAAAGGTATGAACAATAAATCAGTTCGCAGCTTCAATTCGAAACAGGTTATGCGCCTTTTATTCCAGCATAGAAAATTATCTAAATCGCAACTGGCTGCCAAGCTAGAATTGAGTATTCCTGCTTTAAGTAAAATATTGAATTATTTGATCGACTTAGAACTGGTTGAGCATATTCACGTGATACATTCGGGGCGGGGGAACTCTACTGGGATGTATCAAATGACACAGAATACGACACCAATTTTGTGCCTCCACATCACACCTTATCGAATATCAACAACAGTACTGAATGGATTAATGGACCCAATTGTTGATTATCGCCACATCGAGATAAATCCTACCCATCCATCAGAGTTAGTTGCATCTGTATTTGAGATTTATCGGCAATGTATAAAAGACACTGGTAGTTCGAAATTTAAAGTTGCAATGGCGCTACATGGCCAGGTTGATAGGCGATCTGGAACATCAGTCTTGATGCCACAAGCAAAGTGGTCTGCACCTATAGATTTCAAATACTTAATAGAAGAGGAGTTTGGTGCTGAGGTTCAAGTAGATAACGATTGTGTCATGTTAGCGTTGGCAGAGAAATGGTTAACGAAAGACCACCCTAAGGATTTCTGCGTTATTAATGTTGACTATGGGATTGGTTCTTCATTTTTGGTAAACGATAAAATATTTCGCGGCGAATTGTTTGGCAGTGGACAAATAGGACATTCTATTATTGACCAAGATGGGCGAAAGTGTTGTTGTGGAAGATATGGTTGTTTAGAGACCATATCTTCCACTAAAGCGATTACATCGGAAATTCGTAAAACTTATAAAACTAATCCTAATCATGGACACAATGCCTCGCAAATTACCTTTGAAGATGTGGTGAGGCTTTTTCACTCTGGAGATATGATCACAAGGAAGACTGTTGAAAAAGCAGCTACTTCATTTGGTATCAGTTTATACAATTTTCTCGTGACTTTAAGTGTTAACGACATAGTTATTTATGGTGATATCAAAGATCTAGGAGAAGAGTGGTTAAACATTGTTAGAACTATAGCATTATCTAATCCATTTGAAGCTAATACGAATGCACTTAAAGAGCAAAGAGCGTCCATTCGATACGGTGAGTTGCCAGATAGTCGTTTATTAAATGGCATAGGTTTCTTATATATAGAGTCGCTAATAGAAACATTTTAAATTGTCTCGCTATTTTCAATAATTTTGTAGCATCGCTATATATTGTATCTGTAGATTTGAGTAGCCGTCTTCAACCGTTGTCTGTTAACGAGAAATCAAGGAGTTAGATCTTGGAAAATAGTGACAGATAAACTTCGCAGAAATGATGTTGCTCACAGAGCTTGTTCCATGATCCACTTCTGATATAACTTCTAACTAAGTGACCAAATTCACTATGCCACTTGTATCTTGAGGCTTTGGATGATTAGCTATCCCCAAGCTCTAAAACAGTGAGGATGTTATGCCACGTAATGTTTAACATTGAGCTGTAGATTATCCCCTGATTTTACTTTCTCTAATACTGGATGGTATCCGAGCACTTAGTGCTTTACTAATGATGCTGTATGTACAAGTGGAGTCATTGATATGAGATTAAATGTTGTAATTGATGTAAGCAAAGAAACGCTCGATCTCTGTTTATTGTTAAATCAAGCCAAGAGCAGCAGCAAATTTAAATGCTTCAAAAACAGAAAGATTGACTATTTAGCCATCAATGATTGGATCTTGAAGCTATCTAAATCTCAGCCTAATGACATTATCATTACGATGGAATCCACAGGGGTTTATCATGAAGAAATAGCCCTGTATTTATACACTATGGGCTTCCAAATCTTTATTTCAAATCCTGGCAAAGCTAAGAAATTTTCGCAAGCACTAGGATTAATCCATAAAACTGATAAGTCAGATGCGTATATGCTCGCAAGATATGGGGTCACTCAAAATGAGCAGATTAATTTATGGAAGTCTGATGATGCTAATACCAGGAATATCAAGGCTTTAATTCGCAGATTATCCGCTTTAGAAAAAGATCGTTTAAGAGAAAATAACCGACTTGAAGCAAGTGAAACCAGCGATGATCATGATAGAGTATTACTCTCAATTACTCGTATTATTAGGTTCATAGAAGACGAAATTCAAGAGATTGAAAACGAAATCGATACTATTATCTCTGCTTGTCCTACCATGAAAAAGAACCATGATTTACTCATGAGTGTTATCGGTATAGGTAAGGTAATGTCACGAGAGTTAGTCTATTTATTTTCAGGTAAAACTTTTCAACAGCTAAGCATATGTTGGCCTAATACCTAAGCTAAATGAATCAGGTTCGTTTAAAGGGAGAGCGACACTGAGTAAAATTGGTCCATCCAGAATTCGATCCAAAATATTTTTAGCAGCAGTTAGTGCTGGAACACATAACCCAGATATTAAAGCACAAAAAAATCGACTTCTAGCTGCTGGGAAAACAAAGATGCAAGCGTTAGTTGCAGCAATGAGAAAGCTAATTCAAATTTGTTTTGGGGTGATAAAGAACCAAACAAGGTGTCAGTCCACATTAGCTTTAAATTAGGTTTGTACTCTGTTCTGAGTTTGGATCATTCCATTCTCAAAGAGGCTATCGAAAAAACTGTAAAGTCATCGGTTCGCTGTAAGCTGGTCGATTATGGAAAGAAAGAATATGACGTCAGCTCAAGTAGAGCGTGCTGAGTAGTTCCTCATCGAGAAGAAGAAACCATTAATGCGGTTCATCCCACACTGTCGACCAATATCTCCACTCCAAGATATACACCAATCAAGATAAAGAGCTGGAAACGACAGGAAATTGTAGCCAGCTGATTATTATTGGTGCGTTACACTTGTCAGGTATCGATTCAACCATTGTTAGCAACTACGAAAGCAATCACAGTGAAAATATTGTTCGCTTTTTCTGGCAAACTCGGAGAAAGCCAAACTTAACACTGCGCACATGCCAGTATCATCTGAATAGAGTTGTGCAGTTTGTGGTTTATATCTTCAATGGGCAGTACTTCGTCCTTCGGTCTGAGAATAGCGCGACCATCGGTTTTTCGGATTAATGCAAAAGGTGCCTCGATACTGAAAAACGGCATTTTCTGGCCTTGAGCTACTCGTCGGAACAGTTCAGGATAGTGGCAGATCCCATTCCCTATAGTACAGAATCGGTAGCTGTCGCCCTCTATGAATAGATCCTTGATATGGATATGTTCCGCAACGCTCAAGCTTTGCACGGTATCCATCAATAGGTCATTCTGCGGTCGGTGTGAAGCTAGGTTGCCCGGATCGAAGTTGATGCCCATAGACTCAGAGGTATAAGCCTGTAAGACAGAAGCAAAGTCTTTACAATCGTTAAGCATGTAAGGTTGCTGATCACCAACATTTTCTATCAGAATCTTGATATTTTCGGCTTCAGCTAGCACAATCGCTTCACGTGCGGCCTGCTGAAACTCAGCCAGACTACCATCACGTGGCGCGTACACGATCAAACGCGGACAATCTAGCAGCCTTGTCAGTTTTACTCGCTTCAAAAGCAACTCATTACAGTTTTCTAATGTTATCTCACAGTGCGCCGCCAATGATGTGCAATGCATCTTGCGCTGGTTAAGCTGTGCGCGAATATTAGTGACAACCTGCTCGTTTACGCCATCTTCATCTAAGTCATACACGGCTCCTTGGATAAGTGCCAGTTCAATGTTGTATACCCCCAAAGAGTAGATGGCATCCAACGCCTCCTCTATAGGGTAACCAGAATAAGCAACGGTACTGATGGAAAAGTTATCCTTCATTCCATTATCCTCCATTGCTGTAGCTAGTCGCGATCTTTAACAGTGACGCATAACCTTCTGCTTGCCATGCTGAGCGACCGACAAACAAGCCATCAATGCTCGGTTGCTGGATCAATTCAGCCGCATTTTCCTGATTGACGCTACCGCCATACAGAAGCACGACCTTTTCTGCATTGGTGCTTCCATATTGGGCAATCAATGCCTGCTTGATTGCCCTCAACCCTTTTTCTGCTTCGTCTGCACGGGCAGGAGTACCATTTTCACCGATGGCCCAGACGGGTTCGTAAGCAATAATCACCTGGTCGAGTTGTTCCTCAGAGACCTCAAACAACGCGATCTTGATCTGTCTGACGACTGACTCAACAGAAACTCCCCAGCGTTTTTCATCAAAGGTATCACCGACACAAATAAGCGGTATCAAACCTTTTGTCAACGCTGCTTTCGTTTTCAAATTGACAGTTTCGTCAGTTTCATTGAAGCAGTGGCGACGCTCAGAATGACCGATCTCCACTATCGTGGCACCGATATCTGTGGCTATCGTGGTTGATATCTCGCCGGTAAAAGCGCCTGATTCGGCCCAGCAAATATTTTGTACACCGATGTGGGTGCCGTGTTGGCTAAGCTGCTTGGCAACCTGATCCACATAAGGATACGGCGGGATCAGGAAGCTCTGAATAGAAGCAGGAAGTTGTTGCAGTGTCGGCTGGATTTGATGACAAAACGCCTCGACCTCGGCCGAGGTTTTGTTCATCTTCCAGCTAGAACCTAGCCATAATTTTTTCATGCCGCTACCTCAACACTACAGTACTCGGCCATAAACTTTAGGATAAGTGACATGGAGATCGCTCCGGGATCTGGGTGTCCCAATGAACGTTCACCTAAGGTTTTGGCCTTACCTGTTGTTGCTATCATCTGTTTCGTCGCTTCAACACCTTGCTCTGCTGCTTTGGCAATCTCAACAATCGCCTGTTCAAATTCGGTATTTTCCAACTCCTGAGCCTTACGTACTGCTGGTGCCAAGGCGTCTATCATCGTCTTTGCACCTTCTGTCGCACCTCCACGTTTGTAGATACCTTCCAGACCCGCATCCAGAAAATGTGCCAGTACCGGTGTGGTCAATTCCATTTCACCAGCAATGGCTTTACCGCCTGCGCGGAACAGGGTGCCAAAGATAGCACCGGATGCTCCACCCATAGTTGACATTAGTTTTGTGCCAATCTTTGTCAGAACATCACCTACATCCGTTGCTGTAAAGTCTTCTATCAGATAAGTGGCTACATTGGAAAAACCGCGCTCGATACCCAAACCATGGTCACCATCACCGATAGTCTGGTCATATTTGGTAAGCATCGGCTCATTTTCTACCATACCGCGTGCGACAAGCTGCATCATTTCAATGGATTGTTGTATATTCATGTTATTTCCTTAGGGCAAAAGAGTGACAAGATTGGTCGTAAAGGAGTTTAAGTTGTTCATCTAGCTTGAGTAGTGAAATAGAGTAGCCGGACATTTCCAATGATGTGCAATAGCTACCTACCAAGCAGTCATGGATGGCCACCCCTTTATCTACGAGGTAGTTACTCACAGCTCGGTTGGCTATAAGCAGTTCCATCTGAGTGGATGCTCCTAGATTGTTAACCAATACACATACTTCGTCACCAGCGCTCAGTTCCAATTCTTTATAGAGCTTATTCATTAACTCAATAACTGTGTCATCGGCGGTACCTAGTTTCGATTTTCCTACGCCCGGCTCACCATGTAGACCCATACCGATCTCGATCTCGTCATCAGCAATATCAAAGTTGAAGGTTTTATTGCGAGGAATTGCGCAAGGACCAAGGGCTACACCCACGGATGCAGTGTTTTGCAGTGCTTTTTCTATGGCGGCGACTACATCGTCAAATTCAGTATACAGTTCTGACGCGGCTCCCGCAGCTTTAAGCACAAACAATGCGCCTGCGATACCCCGGCGCTCTTTGGCGTTGTTTTGCTCTGCAGAGAGCACATCGTCATTAATGCGCACAGTATGTGATTTAATATCATCATCTTGTAGAAGCTCAGCTGCAATATCATAGTTCATGTTATCACCAGCGTAGTTACCGTAGACGAAAATTACGCCATTTTCTGGCTTCAGAGCCATGCAGGTTTCCACAATCACATCGGGGGTAGGCGCTGCAAACACATCACCAATAGAAACCGCATCGGCCAGGCCATTGCCAACATAACCACCATACATCGGCTCATGGCCCGCACCACCACCGGTTACTATAGCAACTTTTTCTGGGTTAAAGTCCTTACGAATAGAGGCTGTCAGTGAACCAACCTGCTCCATATGATTAGCAGCGACCATGAAACCTTCGAATTGTTCTCGCGCAACTGCATCAGGATTATTAAGTAATTTTTTAGGTTTTTTCATCGTTCTTCTCCTAACGCGCCTGAATGGCCGTTTCCAGTTCCATGATACGTTCAACTTTAGGTAACGAAGACTCGTCAATGCTGTCTGCTTTCATCCAGTGATCTAGGATGGTTTTAGCCAGCTCAGAGCCGATCACTCGAGCCCCCATAGTGATGATCTGTGCACCGTTGCTCTTTCGGGCTCGAATGGCCGAAAATACATCATGACAGAGTGCTGCGCGGATACCCGGTACTTTGTTAGCCATAATGGATACGCCGATACCAGTACCACAAACAATAAGTCCACGTTCATGTTTATTATCTGCGACAGCCTTAGCAACCCGCTGGGCGACATCAGCATAATAGTTTTCTTCACCGCTTGGTGCTTCGCTGTAATCGGTATATTCATAACCCAATGAAACAAGATGTTCTTTTAATATATTTTTAAATTCCACAGCTGCGTCATCGCAGCCAATAGCTATATTCATAATATGCTCCGCATTAAATGTTAGGGTAAAAAGAAATATTTCTTTATTATTTACGCTATGACATTTTTAATTAATTATCTAATTAAAAACTCATTGTATTTGACCTGAATCACGAAATATTTATTAATTTATCTATTAAAAAATACGGAAAAAATAAAAGATTAAATAATTTAATTATCTTTGAATGTAAGTGTTTTTTTTTGATTATTAATGCTTTGTAGAAAAACAATAACAAACTTTTTTTATACTTTAATATTTATTTTAGTCAACATTTTTTATAGCTCTTTAATTAGTATTTTAAATAACGTGTATGTACACTTAAATATTTATTTAAAACGTATTTTTTTTGTACTTTAATGTTTATTTAAAAAACGTATTAATGCGTGATTTGGTTCAAATTTTAATCTGACTTGATAAGTTAGACTTCATTCAACTTAACGAATAAATTAAAAAATTTTTTAACGTATGTTTTGGCGTATACACCTATAATTACAATTATCGAAGGGTTATACGAAAAAAGGTAGAAGGAAAATGAAGTTATCAGAGCAAGCATACGTGAAACTTAAGTCAATGATTTTAGGTAATAATTTTCGAATAAATCAGCAGTTATTAATAGAAGATGCAGTCGAAATATGTGGATTTAGCCGAACACCAGTACGTGAAGCGCTACTGAGATTGCAGGAAGATGGGTTGATTACTCTGCATCCAAGACATGGTTTGCGTATCTGCGCACTATGTCGCAGAGACTTAGAAGAGCTATATGAACTGATTGCTCATCTAGAAATCACGGCAATAGAACTTTGTATACAACATACGTTAACAAAAGAACAAATCAGCAAGTTACGTGAATATACGCGTCAAATGCATCTGGCCCTTGAGGACAATGACATTTTTTTGTGGGCCGAACATGACAGGCAGTTTCACGAAGAGATATTTAAATATACGGGAAATTCCCGTTTAATTAAAACCGCAAAGAAATATAACGAACAAAATAAACGTTGTAAGGATATCGTAATTAAACTTCGTCCCATGCCTTGGGATTCTATTAATGAGCATAATAAACTAGTTGATGCTATTGAAAAAAAGGATGCAGTAGGGGCAAGAGAAATGCACTTATCTCACTGGCGTGAAGTTTCAGCACAATTTATTGAATTTTTAGATAATTATCATTTTCTCGATAATTAACTTTAGATAGTCGTATTTTAAATATATTTTTTAAATCTTATTAAATTAAGGAGGGCACTGCTATGCCTAAAAAAAGTGTGGCAGAGCTTTATAAACTCACCCGAGATATTCGTGTAGATATTTTGGACATGGTTTATAAAGCCCAATCAGGTCATATTGGTGGTTCTTTTTCAGCTGCTGAAATTGTCACAACCCTATATTTCTCAGAAATGCAGAACCTAGATCCAACCAACCCGCGCAAAGCAAATCGTGATCGTTTTGTACTTTCCAAAGGTCACGCTTGTCCGGTTTGGTACGCGTGCCTTTGTCGTCTTGGCTTTTTTGAACGTGAGCATTTAGGTTCGTTGCGCAAAATCAACTCTATTTTGCAAGGACACCCGGATATGAAGTCGACCTCAGGCATTGATATCACCACAGGATCTCTGGGCCATGGATGCGCTTCAGCGACTGGTATGGCACTCGAAGGCTTGATGACCAAGGACAACCGCCGCGTTTATTCGGTACTGGGTGATGGCGAAATCAACGAGGGCGTTGTTTGGGAAACCGCCATGGCGGCAGGCAAGTACAAGTTGGATAACCTAGTGTTCTTTATCGATAAGAACAATCTACAAATGGATGGTACCAGCGACCAGATCATGCCGTTACTAAGCATCGAGGATAAGTTCAGCTCATTCGGCTGGAACGTACTAACCATTGATGGCCATGATATTGCACAGATCTTGGAAGCGCTAGAAGCCGCCCGTACCTTCAAAGGAAAACCGACTTGTATCGTCGCCAACACGGTGAAGGGCAAAGGGGTCAGCTTTATGGAAAATGTGCGCAACTGGCACGGTAAAGCACCATCGACCGAAGAGTACGAAGCAGCACGCGCCGAGCTGGTTGCATAAACAGAGACAACAATTGGTATACATTATGAAAGAGCTAGTGAAATCAAACAAGCCTACCCGCTTAGCCTTTGCTGAACGTATGGTGGAGTACGGCGAGATCAACCAGGACTTTGCTGTGTTCGAAGCAGATATCGGTTACTCAACCAACTCTTATTTGTTCAACGAGAAATACTCCGAACGTTACTTCCAGATGGGTATTGCTGAATTTGGCATGATGGCTTCAGCTGCCGGTATGGCTGCCAACGGCCGCCCAGTTATCGTAGCCGGCTATGGTGTATTTCTCACCATGCGTGCCCTAGAAAGTGTGCGTAGTTTTATCTGTTATCCAAACCTGAACGTGAAGCTAATGTCTTCACATGGCGGTACTACTGCTGCCATTGATGGGGTAACCCACCAAGCATCAGAAGATATGGCATTGATGACCTCTTTGCCAAACATGCATGTGTTTGCACCGTGTGATACTGCCTCTACCCGTGCGCTGTTTGACGTCACAATGGAAACTCAAGGGCCTGTCTACTGTCGTCTGATGCGTGACTCTTATAAGGAGCTGTATGACGAAACTACCGATTTTAAGTGTGGTGGCAGTAACGTGATCAGCAAGGGTAACGATATGACCATTATTTCTTATGGTGACATCCTGTTCCAAGCCATTGAAGCAGCAAACGAGCTGCGTGCTTCCGGCGTCAGCGTTGAAATCATCGATGCTTACAGTGTGAAGCCGCTGGACTGGGACACTATCCGCACATCTATCAAGAAGACCGGCCGTGTAATCGTGGCTGAGGGGCACCAACAACGCAACGGAATGGCTTATGAAATTGCCGCGCGCATGGCAAAAGAAGGCATCCGTGTAAAGTTTGACAACTTGGGCCTACGTGACACCTTTGCTGAGTCTGGTGATTACCCTTTGTTGCTAGAAAAATACGGCCTATCCGCCAAACACATCATCGATTCTGCCAGTGCACTTTTGGTTGAGCCGGAAGTAACTGTTTAGAAAATTTACCAATCAACCTGTATCCATGCAGGTAAAGGGAGCTAATAATGTTTAAACATGCAGTAATTACCCCATTTTTGGGGCAAACCAAGGACCGTTTTTCTGAATACAACGAGCCGAAAACCTTGGATCAAAAGTTCCAAACCCTACGCATGATTGAGGGAATGACAGGCGCCGAGCTTATCTACCCATATGAAGTGAACTTCAACAACCTGACAGAAGTAAAACTACTGCTGGCCAAATATGACATCGAGGTTGCGGCAATCAATGTGAATGTGAAGGTTGAGCCAGAATTCAAATCCGGCGGCTTAACCTCTCCAGACAAAGCAGTGCGTGAACGCGCGGTGCAGTTTATAAAAGAAGCGAAAGATTTCGCCCAAGAAGTGGGTGCTGACAAGGTGCAATGTTGCCCACTGAGCGATGGTTACGAGTTCTCATTTCAAGCCGACTATGTCGAGACTTGGAAGCATCTGTGTGAAACTTTTGCTGCTGCGGGTGAATACAAGCCGGAGATCCCTCTGTTTATCGAATACAAGCCTAACGAAGTGCGTGGTCGTTGTTATTTAGACGATGCTGCTAAGACCATCTGTCTGATTAAGGAAATTGGCAACCCGAACATTGGTGTCACCTTAGATTACGGCCACTCACTCTACGGTGATAACAACCCAGCAGAAGAGCTGGCACTGCTGAACTCGCAAGATGTGAAGTATTACATTCATATCAATGATAATGATGGCAAATGGGACTGGGATTACTTCTGTGGCAGCCGCAGCCTGATGCAGTACATCGAGTTCATCTTCTATTTGAAGAAATTTAACTACCAAGGCTGGCTGACGTCTGACACATCACCAACCCGTTGGGATATTGTCAAAATGTTTGAAGCCAACGTCAACATGACAAACCGTATCTCGGCTCGTATCGACGAGATTGGCATGTCCAATTTTGAAGAGAGTCTGCGTAAGAAGGAGTACATGGATATTTGGACAGACTTACAGGGTTACTTTATGAAATTTTAGTTTAGTGACTCTACCCTACGACTAATACTATAACAAAATGTTAACTTAACGGCGTGCTTCGGGCACGAAATATAAAAGGTATATAACATGAAACGAAGAACATTACTTGCCGGTGTTGCTCTGGCAGCAGTTACACTGATGTCTAACGTAGCACTAAGCTCAGATCGCTATCCAAGTCGCAATATCACCGATGTTGTAACTTGGTCAGCAGGTGGTGGTACCGACGTGATCAACCGTGTCGCAACAGCGTCAATGGTAAAATACCTCGGCACCAACATCAATGTGATCAACAAACCAGGTGGTGTATCCGGTTCAGTTGGTCTTTTGGAAGGTTATGGCGCGAAGGCTGACGGCTATACTTTTATCGGCTTGTCAGAGTCAAACGTCACTGCCGCTGTTATGGGGGGCTGGGACAAGCGAATGGATGTGTTTGACTACTTTATTGTAGCCAGTTCACCAGATGTGATCTCAGTATCACGTAACTCAGAGTTCGATACTATTGAAGAGCTGGTTGCTTATGTAAAGCAGAACCCTAACAAGCTGCGTGTTGGCGCGGGCTCTTCTGGCTCACTGCACCACATCAACTACCTAGCGTTTTCTAAAGGTATCGATGGTGAAATGAACTTCATCCCTTACCCAGGCTCATCCAAGAGTCAGAATGCGGCATTGAGTGGTGAAGTAGACGTGGTTATCACCTCAGTGGCTGAGCAGAACCAGCTTATCCAGTCTGGTGACTTCAAAGCGTTGGCAACGCTCACAGATAAGCCGTTCACTGTGGGTGAGATCACTATCCCATCTGGCCTTGAGACTTACCCGTCACTGACCACATACCTTCCTATCTCTCAGGCTATCGGTTTTGCGATGAAAAAAGAAACGCCTAAAGATATCAAAATGAAGGTTGCTAAAGCGTTTGCTAGTGCAATGCAGAGCGATGAGCTCAAAACTTATGCTCGCGAGAACCATTATCAGGTAGTGGGTGAGTTCGGTAAAAAAGCCAACGAGCGTATGGCACGTCTGGAATCTCTGTTCAGCTGGACTCTATGGGAACTTAAAGCAGCCAAGGTAAATCCTGAATCCTTGGGTATCCCTCGTCCAGAGTAACCGCTTTTGACACGTAATCAGGGCTTTTAAGTCCTTTGGCTCTGGTTGCTTTCACCTTCTTGTTTAAATCCTTTAATTGGGGGTCATAATGTCTAGCTCTATCATACACTCGAAAGACGAGCATCTAGATGATGACAATACAGCAGCGGAAGCACTAGAGCAGAAAAAAATGCATGGATGGGACTTTGCGTTCTCCCTTGTCGTCATGTTGTTTTCTGTGGGTGTTATCGTTACCTCGCTAACTATGCCTTTCTCGGGTACTGTGGGCGGTGTGACAACCGAGTGGTATGAATCACCCGGACTGTTGCCATTATTTATCGGCGGTTCTCTATTTGCTGCTGGTTTGTCGGTATTTATACAGGCAAAAAATTCAGATGGCCGAGCGCTGTTTGCTAAATACTTTAAAGAAATCAATCCAACTGGTTTCCTAATTTCTGCCGGTGGTATCATCAGTTACATTTATGTTCTGATCTCTTGGTATGACTTCTTCCTAGCCTCAGTGGTCTTCTTGTTACTGTATATCGGGATATATTATTTAGATGATGATGCTATCTCACGCAAACTCCTGAAGATCTATTACTCAGCGATTATATTATCTATCGCTCTATTCATGACAGGAGCCGAAAAATTGCTGAACAGTGGTTATGCCTTTACCACTGACTTAATACTGCTTGTCACTGCGGTACTGCTGATATTGGCGATGTACCGCTCAGCCTACGAGGACAACAGTGAACTGCGCCAGAAGGTTCGTCGCCTGACATTGATCGCCATTATTTTCCCGGCGGTTCTTTGTCCAATCTTCCGTTACTTCCTCCTAGTGCCACTACCAAAAGAAGGTCTAGTAGTAGAGCAGGTGTTTAATCACACCTACTACACCTACATCAATACTGGCACCGTCACCGAAGAAGTTGAACTATCTGATGAGCAGATGTCGCTGCTTGAAGATGCATTTTAACAGGAAATAACACATGGACATTTTATCTGTATTCGGAAGTATGTTTTGGCATATTTTCACCTCTCCACTACTGATACTTATTTTGGCAGGTAGTACCTTTCTTGGGATTATCTTTGGTGCGATGCCCGGACTGACCGCGACTCTAGGGGTTGCACTATTAACCACACTAACCTATGGTTTGGATAATCAGACCGCTCTACTGGCACTGCTCTCTATTTATGTAGGCGGCGTGTACGGCGGCATGTACACCTCTATTCTCCTCAATATTCCGGGAACGGCGGCATCCGCTGCGACCGCAATGGACGGCTATCCGATGGCGCAGAAAGGCCAGACCGGCCGAGCCTTTGGCCTGGCGACGACCTCATCACTTATCGGCTCAGCGATCGGTATGGTATTTGTGGCTCTGTTGTCACCGATGATCGCAAAAGCGGCGCTGCAGTTTACCTCGTATGAGTACTTCTTGTTGGCTCTGTTCGGCATCTTGATCAGTGGTAGTTTGACCTCACCAGAGTTGGCTATCAAGGGTTGGATCGCTGGTCTGTTTGGTATTTGGCTCTCAACTATTGGTCAAGACCATATGCAGATGTACCCTCGTTTCACTATGGGTATGCATGACCTAGATAACGGCATCGATGTCGTTCCGGTACTGATTGGAGCTTTTGGTATCCCACAGATCATGTCAGTACTTGAATCCAAGATAAAGATGAAGTCGATGAACGCCAAGTCTGTCGGCAAACTACTACCTGATATGAAGACCATGTTCAAAAACTCGCGTCTGATTGGTAGTTCAGCGATAACCGGTGTGGGTATTGGTGCGGTACCAGGCATCGGTGAAGATATCGCTGCCTGGGTAGCGTACGGCATTGCTCGTAAGACCAGCAAAAAACCGGAAACCTTTGGTAAAGGTGCGCCGGAAGGTGTTATTTCTACCTCAGTGGCCAACCAAGCCTGTGTTGGTGGTGCGATGATTCCGCTACTGAGTCTTGGTATCCCTGGTTCACCGCCGGCAGTAATGCTACTGGGTGCGTTGATGCTACATAACGTGGCACCGGGTCCGATGCTTCTGAAAACCAATCCAAATTTTATCCCTGAAGTAACCGCTATCCTGTTTGCGGCCGCGATCGCGATGTGGGTATGTGGCATGATCCTGTCTAAGCAGGTAATTCACATCCTTCGTATCCCTCAGACACTGTTTATGCCTCTTATCGCTGTACTGTGTGTGATCGGTTCATTCGCTCTGGGTATGCGCGTGTTTAACCTGTACTTGATGGGTGTTATCGGCATTATTTCTTACTTCTTCATGAAGCTGAATGTACCGATTGCACCGCTGGTTATTGGGGTGATCTTGGGCCCTATGGCTGATACTTCACTACGTACCGGTCTGAAAACAACTGGTGGTAGCCTGATGCCGATGATCGAGCGTCCTATCTCTTTCGTTCTGGTGTGCATCATTGTGATGATTATCTGTAGCCAAATCCCACCAGTAAACAAGGGTATAAAGGCACTGTTTTCCAATCTAAAGAGTAGACTCGCACCATCATCTTAGGGAGAATATTTATGAAAACTATCGTATGCCTTGACGGTTATACGCTGAACCCAGGAGATAACTCCTGGGCACCAGTTGAAGCACTGGGAAACTTTATCTGCTATGACCGATCAACCGACAGTACGCAGCAAGTGATTGAACGTGCTCAAGCTGCCAATATTGTTCTGACCAACAAAACGCCTATCACCCGCGAAATAATTGATACTTGTCCGAAGATAGAGTGTATCGCGGTACTCGCTACTGGCTACAATGTAGTGGATGTGGAATATGCTAAAAGCAAAGGCATACCTGTGATGAACGTGCCAGTTTACGGTACTGATACCGTAGCAGAGATGGTGTTTGCGCATATAATGCATCTGGTTCGCAATGTTGCGGCTAACAGCGATGATGTGCAAAATAACCTAGGCTGGACTAACAATGATGACTGGACCTACTGGTTGAATACACAGATCGAACTGTCAGGAAAAACCATCGGTATCATCGGCTTTGGTAACATCGGCCAGCGCGTAGGCGAGATAGCTGCGGCCTTTAAAATGAAAGTAGTGGCCCATGATGCTTATGTACAGAAATTCCCAGATTATACGCATAGTATGCTGGATTTGGATAAAGTACTGGAACAAGCTGATTTTGTCTCTCTACACTGTCCAGCTCTGCCAAACACCATCAATTTTATGAACCGTGATAAGTTTATCCTGATGAAGAATGAGGCGTTCCTTATCAATACTTCAAGGGGGCAATTGGTGGTCGAACAAGATCTGGCGGATGCACTCAACACGGGTGAGATCGCTGGTGCCGCTCTAGACACTCTTTGGCAGGAGCCGCCAAGTGCGAGCAACCCGTTGCTCAGTGCTAAGAACTGCACTATTACCCCTCATCTTGCCTGGGCAACACTGGATGCTCGTAGGCGTATTACTGCTATGGTCGCGGACAACATCCGCTCTTTCCTTGAAGGTAACCCGAAAAACACCGTCTGACGGAATACATCAAAGGCTTATAATATGAAGATAGAACGGTTTCCATTTGGCACTTTCTATAACCAGAGTGTCAGAAGGATAGTGTTGTCAAATGAAAATGGTATGTCTGTCTCCATCCTTGAGTTAGGAGGGATCATCTCAAACTTGCTTGTCCCAGATAAACAAGGGGATCTGGCGGATGTGGTTCTTGGTTTTGATAACATCAAAGACTATGTCAGGCACGACACCCACTACTTTGGTGCTCTTATCGGCCGAGTAGCAAACCGAATTGAAGGAGCGCAGTTTGAACTGGATGGTGAAATGGTTCAGGTTCATGGTAACGCTTATGGTGGACGGCACTGCGTGCATGGTGGTCGTTTTGGTTACCATCGCCGCGTGTGGCAACAGGTTAAAAGCGAGCAGACCCACGATCACGTATCGGTGACGCTACGTCTTATCGATAATGACGGTGAAGAGGGATTCAAACATACGGTTTTAGTACATGCCACTTATACCTTAACTCGTGATAACAAGCTCAGCTTGATCTTCAATGCAGATGCTGACGGGCCGACGCCAGTTAATATGACGGCACACAGCTATTTTAACCTGTTTGGACATCAGCACGGCTCAATCAAAGCGCATACATTGACGTTGCATGCTAAGCAATATCTGGGTCAGAAAGCGGACCGCATCCCAGATGGCAGCTTAGTCAGTGTTGATGATTCGATGTTTGATTTTAGCCAGACGAGAGTTTTAGCAAAGGGAGTGGCCTACGGCGACGAAGTGAATCACTCCTACGTATTTGATCAGACAGGTGCGTCACGCGACAAATTGCATAAAATGGCCGTTCTGCAAGGAGGAGGCCGCCAGCTTACTATCTACTCTAACGAGCGTACCTTGCATTTGTACAATGGTCATAACTTGGACGGTGTTTCTGGCAAACAAGGCAGTATCTACAACCGCTACGCTGGGCTTTGCTTAGAGCCAAAAGGGTATGTAAATGGCATTAATGAGATCAACTTCCCATATACGATTATTGACAGTAGCAACAGCTATGAACACCGTATCATTTACGACTTTAGTCACTGAACGCACCAGCCCGTATTAGCGTTTTTATACGGGCTCCTCTCCAGTTGAATTCAACTCACAATGAATTTTGTTATGCCGCCAGTAATAGCCATTGATTCATCTAAAGAATTGTTATCCGTATAGGAAGTCATCAATTGTATCCGGTGACGATGTCACGGAAAAATCATGAACATCCCCGCTCCCTTGTGTCAGACTACTTGTCTAGAGGCATTAAAAATGAGCGTAAAATTCACTGAAGCATTTAAAGGTGAAAATCATAGAACTCATCATCTCAGCCTTTATTCTTGGTTATGTTCTGAGCCAATGATTCAAAAGTGTTGAAGAGTTTTTCTTCTGGAGTCTCTTTTCTTCGTTCTAATAATAAGTTGCTAAACTGCTCAAAAGTGCCATCAATAATGGCAATTCTTCGATCACCCTTATTGATAGCTGGGTACTGTCAAGATAACCGATGCTATGGCAGTATTTCTTCATGAGCATATATAAAAGACATCGATTTCCTCCTGAAATCATCCGACATACCGTCTGGTTGTATTACCGTTTTAGCTTGAGTTTTAGAGATGGTGAAGATTTTCTAGCAGAGAGAGGCATTACAGTAAGTTACGAAACTATTCGAAATTCGGGCGTATCTATAGCAAACGTCTCAAGAAACACGCCGATCGATTTGGTGATACGTGGTTCATTGACGAGGTCATATTAATATTCGTGGTGAACGGTAGATCAGGATGGTGATGTTATCGGTATTCGCATCCAGAAAAGAAGTGTAATGATCCACTTCTGATAACTAGGTGGCCAAATTAACTATGCCACTTCAGTGAAAGCGATGCTTGGTGAACAAGCATTAGAAGATCGCACAATTACCGCTATTGGTCGCAGAGGGGAAGATGGTAATATCCACGAATCGAGCCTATTAATGCAATTTGGTGAACAACAGACGGCAAATGTACACACAGCAGAGGACCATGGTCTAAAGCACCAATTCACTATTCTTAGTAGCAAAGGTTGTATTACTCTAGATTCCAATCCGTGGTTACCGACGCAAGAAAACCAATTCAGTGTCGAAATCTACGAAGACTCAAAACGTACGGTTTCAGTTTTTGCAGAAGGCGATGCTTTTTTCTACCAGGTTCGTAACATTCGTGACGCGGTAGAGAACGGGTACAAAGAACTAGAAAGTCCATGCCCAACATGGGGAGATTCGCATCGTATCATGCAACTACTTACAGAATGGGAAACAGCTGTCTCATAGAAAGTAAAACTGTTGGTTGAACAGCAAAGCGGCGCCCAAATTAGTGTGCCGTTTTACGATCGTTTGAATTAAATATATAGGTACTTCCCAATTTTTCAATATGAGAAGTTATCCGAGAAATCATAGGTTCCAGAGTGTAATAAATACTTAGAACTCAATGAGTGGTGTATTTTGTTATCAATGTTTCGATCGTCGCTAAAACTTCATTGCTCTTTTTATCGTTAAGAGCATCAGTATGCGGGGACGCGAAAGCTGTAATATCGTTATCGAAGTAAGCACCATGTGCTTCAGAAAATTCTTGTGAAAGTGCTGCTTTGACCAAAATATCGGCTCCTAGTTGAATATCGTGACCAGGAATGTTGTATGCATTGCGAACCATTTTGCTGCCAAGAAATGATTTAGGGTTTACAGAAACCACTAATGGCCCTTTACCTTTTAATTTCAGTCCCAATACTCGTGACCACATTGTTAGCGCCAGTTTGCTTTGAGCGTAAGCTTCCCCATCGCTAAGCACCTTAGTTCCTTGGAGAGCTAGTAAATCAACGGAAGATTGTGCAGCCGAAGAAAGGTTAATAATACGACCAGACTCATCAAAAAGCGCTAAGAGTGATTTAACGAGAAGGTATGGAGCAATAGTATTTACCATAAATCGAATATCAAGATTTTCTTTTGTTTGGGTTTGTTGAGTTGAGTACACCCCTGCGTTATTGATGAGTATATCCAGTTTACCAAAGCGTTCAGCAACTTCTCTAATCATACTGTTGAGAGCATCAAAAGATGAAAGGTCTGCAACTATGGTGTCAATTTTACCAGTGCCAATCATGTCTAAAGACTTTTTTACATTCTGAACTTTTTGGTTGTTGCGACCATGGATAATGACATGATGACCTTGATGGGCTAATGCTTTCGCGGTCTCTAAACCAATGCCATCAGTTGACCCCGTGACTAATATAATTTTTTGCATAACTGGACTCTTTATCTGACCGTTAGTAATGCAACCAATTATAGACATTAGGCTTCATTACACTAGTGAGTAAAAAATCAAAACAGTTTATTGAAAATGTTGAAAGTCCACTGAGTTTAAACCGTACCGATCTAGGATGGAAATCACGTAATGCATTTTATTAATAGTGTTTATTATACAGCTTCATTAAAATTGCGTTTGAATAACAACTGGAGCGACATTGTCCGCAGCCATTGCAGAGCTCATTGTTTAGGCGTGGCAGTTCATCATCTTGAATCGAGATGGCATGCTGTGGGCAGGCGGAGGCGCATTGCTGACACTCCATCTGAAGATAATTGTTGCAGTTTTGCGAGAAGTGCGGACGCAAGTTGATGTCTAACGGTACCGAAGCGTGCAGAGCATCGCTCGGGCAGGCTTTGACACACTCGTCACACAAACTGCACTGGCTGTAATCGAGATTGAGCTGCGCGAGTTGGGCATCTAGCTCAATGACACTATTTGGGCAAACTTTTAGGCATTCACCACAGCCGTCGCAAAGACGCGCAAACAACGCCTCATCCACCGCGTGAGGTGGGCGAGCGACAGGGCGGGGTGTTATTTCTACTTGCCGAGCTCGTTTTACTGGTTGGCTAAAACGGCTCAGAAAGCCTCGTCGATTATTATCGATAGATTCACTCATCTAAATAGATCTTCTTTTTCACTACTTCTATGCGCTGTTGTTGAATCAATGCGTTTAGCCATTTCGAGACGTCTGCTGCTAATCGGTGATAAAACGAATTTGGCGCTTTGTCTCTGAATTGCTCAAGATAGGTTGAGCCCCAAGGCATTAAATGCTCTCCAAGTAGCTCACATGCTGCTTGTGTTTGGTCTTGCTCAAGAAAATATGCGCAGGCTAATAGCATTAAACCAAATTGATCCTCCGGCTCGCGTTGACCTGAATCTAATTCGATACCGTTCTGTTGTAAAAACAACCGATATTGCGTGTTCGATTCACCGAACAATACCTGCTCTCTGTCTAAATACACGGATCCCCAAGGTGGAACTGGCATGCAGCCCATTCCTTCAAATAGCACGCTAAAATCCTGTTCGAGCTGTTCTTCTGTTAAAGAAGTGAGCGCATGCAATGTTTCTGTTTGAAGAACATTGTCTGCCACTAAAGAGCGTACCAGCTCAACGGATTCTGATTTGCTCCGCTTGTGGTAGAACAGTGTTCCTAATATCTTAAAAGTATCGATAATCATTTTCATTTCAATAAATTAGCTTAACAATGTGTGTTTCTATTCTTTCATATTTACGTCAAGTTTAATCACAAATTTGACAATTTAAAATTAAATTCATATTCATGTTGATTTATATCAATAGTGGTTGCTCTCATCATTTTAATTGAAAAAATAACCCTTAATATAGTGTGTGAAAGCAATGTTAAGGCATCCAATTATGACGAAGAATAAACAGCAATCTGACTTGATGAATCTGACTCGTCGCGGGTTCATTAAAGCGAGTTCTGCGGTGGGTAGCGCAGCGGCGTTAGCCAGTGGTATTAGCTTACCATTTAAGTCTAGTTCTGTGCACGCAGCAGAATCAGTAACAAGTGACGAGAAAGTTGTTTGGAGCGCATGCACAGTAAATTGCGGTTCACGCTGCCCGCTACGAATGCATGTACAAAATGGTGAGATTAAATATGTTGAAACCGATAATACCGGTGGAGACGTGTTTGGAGACAGTCCTCAAGTAAGGGCTTGTCTTCGTGGACGCTCAATGCGTCGCCGAGTCTATAATCCAGATCGATTGAAGTACCCAATGAAACGGATTGGGAAGCGTGGCGAAGGAAAATTCAAGCGCATCAGTTGGCAAGAAGCATATGATGAAGTCGCCACAACGATGCAGCGCTTGATTAAAGACTACGGCAACGACTCAATCTATTTAAACTACGGTACGGGTACGCTTGGCGGAACGGTGACTAAGTCTTGGCCGCCAGCGTCAACATTGATTGCTCGTTTGATGAATTTATGCGGAGGCTATTTGAATCACTACGGTGATTACTCCACTGCGCAAATTTCGGAAGGTCTCAGCCATACCTACGGCGGTTGGGCGAAGAATAACTCATTCTCAGATTTGGCTAACGCAAAACTCAATATTCAGTTTGGTAATAACCCAGCTGAGACGCGTATGTCTGGTGGAGGGTTGATTCATCACTATGTTGAGAGTAAGAACAAGTCTAACGTAAGAACCATCATTATTGACCCTCGCTATACTGATACGGCAGGTGGGCGTGAAGACCAATGGATTCCAATTCGTCCTTCCACGGATGCGGCGTTGGTGGCAGGTCTGGCGCATGTGCTGATCACAGAGAACTATGTTGATCAGGCTTTCCTTGATAAATACTGTATCGGTTACGATGAGAAAACCCTTCCAGCATCTGCGCCTAAAAACAGTGACTACAAGTCATACATTTTAGGCTTGGGTGATGATGGGGTAGAAAAAACGCCAAAGTGGGCGTCTAAGATCACAGGGATCCCTGTTGACACCATTATCAAACTCGGCCGTGAAATGGGCGCAAACAAACCATGTGCGATTCATCAAGGCTGGGGAGTGCAACGCACGGCGAACGGTGAGTTAGCATCGCGCGCTATTGCTATGCTGTCTCTATTGACGGGCTCGGTAGGTGTGTCTGGTGGTTCAACAGGTGCGCGTGAGACTGATATCAATATTCCGTTTGTTCGTTTTCCAAAGGTTCCTAACCCAGTAAAAACCTCTATTTCGATGTTCTTGTGGACGGATGCAATTTACCGACACCATGAAATGACAGACAAAACCGATGGTGTGCGCGGTGCAGAGCGCTTAGCTAATCCGATCAAGATGATTTGGAACTACGCGGGTAACTGCTTGATTAACCAGCATTCGGAGATCAACCGTACTCACGAAATTCTACAAGATGAGAAAGCGTGTGAAATGATCGTGGTGATCGATAACCACATGACATCTTCTGCTAAGTACGCCGATATTATCCTGCCGGATTTAACTACCTCTGAACAAGATGACTGGGCGATGGACGGTAAGGCATCGAATGCGCCTTATTTCATCTATGCCCAGAAAGCGATTGAGCCTCAGTTCGAAGCGAAAAGTATCTACGAAATGTGCTCTGAAATCGCCAAACGTATGGGAGTAGAGAAAGAGTTTACCGAAGGGCGGACGCAACAAGAGTGGGTGGAACATTTGTACGCGGAAACCCGCAAACAAGATCCATCTTTGCCAACCTTTGAAGAGATGAAAGAGTTGGGAATTTATAAGCGTCAATATCAGCGTGATTACATCGCTTATCAAGATTTTCGCAATGATCCGCAAGCCAATCCGCTTTCAACACCAAGTGGCAAGATTGAAATTTACTCCGAAACACTAGCGAACATCGCTAAAGAATGGACGCTAAAAGAAGACGAGGTCATTCATCCTCTGCCTATCTATACGGATTCGTTTGAAGGGCACAATGATCCGCTAACCGCCAAATATCCGTTGCAACTGACTGGCTTTCACTTTAAAGCTCGTTGCCACTCTACATACGGTAACGTTGCGTTGCTTAAAGCCGCGGCGCGTCAGGAAGTATGGATTAACCCGATCGATGCCGAGGCTCGTGGAATCAAAAATGGTGACATGGTGAGTATCTTTAATGATCGCGGTGAACTGCGTATACCTGCTAAAGTTACGCCACGTATCTTGCCGCATGTAGTCGCGTTAGGAGAGGGCGCTTGGTATGCCCCCGATGGACAAAAAGTCGATCACGCTGGCTCGATTAACGTGTTAACCACCCAACGACCGAGTCCACTGGCGAAGGGTAATCCGCAACACACCAATCTGGTGGACATTAAGTTCGCTAATAAAGCATAAGGTAGGTAAAGATGAAACAATACGGCTTTTACATAGATTCAAGTAAATGCACAGGTTGTAAAACTTGCCAGCTTGCTTGTAAAGATTATCGGGACTTGGATGTGAAGCGCAATTATCGCCGTGTCTATGAATACGCCGGTGGCAGCTTTGTCCAAGATGGGGATACGTGGATCCAAAATGATGTGTTCTCTTACTATTTGTCCATTGCGTGTAACCACTGCTCAAATCCAGCTTGTGTGAAAGTGTGTCCGTCAGGCGCGATGCATAAACGCCAAGAAGATGGTTTTGTGGTAGTAAACGAAGAGGTTTGTATTGGCTGCCAGCACTGTAGCAACGCCTGCCCTTATGGCGCGCCTCAATTTAGCAAAGAGAAAGGCCATATGACTAAGTGCGATGGGTGCTACGAGCGTGTGGCTGATGGCAAGCAACCTATGTGTGTTGAATCTTGCCCTCTGCGTGCGTTGGAATTTGGGGAAATCCAAGTCTTGCGTGAGAAATACGGCACAACCGCTGATGTTGCGCCACTACCTTCTTCACACCTGACTTTACCCAATATTGTGATTAAGTTGAACAAGAATGCTAAGCCAACGGGTGATACAACGGGCTACTTAGCAAACCCTCAGGAGGTTTAAGATGATTTTCCATGAGTATTCTTTAATCTTCTTTACTGTGCTGGCGCAAACGGCTGTCGGTGGTTATTTACTCGTTAGCGCGCGTGCATTGGCCATGGGTTTTGATGAGGCAAAAATCAACAGCTACAAAGTGCCGATGTTTGCGTTGTGGGCGATTATGGGACTGGGCTTTTTGTTCTCGATCACCCATTTAGGCTCTCCGCTACGCGCATTTAACTCATTTAATCAGCTAGGTTCAGCGTGGCTGTCGAATGAAGTGTTCTTTGGCGCAGCGTTCTTCGCTGTTGGTGGACTACAGTGGTTACTTTCAGTATTGAATAAAGGCAGTGTCGCAGTTCAAAAAACCTTAATGATTGGTGCGATGGTCCTGGGCTGTATCTTTATGTATTCCATGGTGAATGTGTACATGATCAATACCGTTCCAACCTGGTTCAACATTTACACACCGTTAAGTTTTGTGATGACGATGGTGGTCTGTGGTTTATTGCTATCGCAGCTGGTGATCGTATCTGCCAAGGATAGCCGCTTCACTGTGGATCGAAATATCGTGATGTTGGCTGTTGTTGCCGTTGCCATTAGCCTGGTCGTGACGGTCGGCAAGATGAACCTTGTGAATGAAGTACAAAGTTCAATTGTTAAAGCTTCTGAGCTGGTGGATGGACTTGGTGGTTATCTGAGTGTGCAAGTGGCACTTTTACTGGCTGGTCTACTCATCTGGGTATTGCCGATGATCAATAAGTCGAGTGTCAACCTAGTTAACTTAACCGTCGCGCTAGTATTGATTTTAGCGTCGGAGTTGATAGGACGTGGTTTGTTTTACAGCTTACATATGACGGTCGGTTTCTAGGGCGTGTTGATTTTTGCTGTGTATCTTTTATGCAGCAATACATCGGTAGCCACATCATAGTAAACGCCAGTGATATCATACTGGCGTAATTTTTTGTGACTACTCACCGCCCCCCTAACGTGTTCGAACTCAAAGACACTAGTTTTGACGCTAATGCTTAATCAACAACTTGCTTGTGAACGATTACCGTAATGAGAGTCGCGCATTTAAATTAAAAATTGCTGTGCCCGATCAAAACACAAATTATTTATTTCCAAGCGCCAGCCTTGAATTTATTTTTAGTGATAGAAGGTAAGATTATAATTATAATGAATGGTACCGTATATTAAGCAGGACAATCCTTTGTGCTACCTTGTCAAGTCAAAACGATTAGGCAAAAATTGTTATGAGCTTGTTTATAACAAAAGAGACTCCCAATAATTAAGAATGGTATATGCAAGGAGGTAACTTTACTGCGGTGCTAACGGGGTAGATGAACATATAACTCATCTGGCCCCTAAAATTCATAAAGTAGGAGAGCACTGTGTCATTGTGTGTTTTTGCTTTAAATAAATATGCTGATTTCCTCCCTGTAAATCGCTCTAAAAGCGTCACAAGCTTACAAGGCAGTCTGGAAGCATACGTCTTGAACAAGTGTCTAAAATCTTGCTTAATAAGCGTTTGAAACGTTCTGATGACTGTTTCTGATTGTAAACTCGTTGGTTTACTAGGAGTATCGCGCATCAAGTTTGTTTGGACTAACAGACATTGGACTAAAACTAGAGGTATTAACGTAGGGCATGGGTATCTGAAAGTCGACTTAAAAAATGCCAGTAAAGCTAGGCCATTAAATTACTTTCTAGTTCATACCTTGAAAGTAATTTAAATAAGCCTCACCTATATCTTAATAAGAACAGATAAAAATACAACAAGTCCCACTTTGGTTGTTCGCGTAAACCATGAATCTTTTTATTAATGCTGCATTAGGATTATTTACTATGCTCAACACTTTATTCCAACCTTATTACCTTAACGATACGTTAACATTATCTAATCGAATTACAATGGCACCTTTAACTCGTTGCATGGCGAGTGATGATTTAGTTCCGACGGATCAAATGGTGGCATATTATGCGCGTCGAGCGGATGTCGGTTTAATTATTAGTGAAGCCACAATTATTCGTGCTGATGGCCAAGGCTTTCCTAATACGCCAGGGCTATTTACTCAAGCTCAAATTGACGGTTGGAAAAAAGTCACCGCGGCAGTACATGATAAAGGTGGCAAAATGTTTGCTCAACTTTGGCACTTAGGTCGCCAAGCTCATTCGCATTATTTTGGGGAAGGCATTGTTTATGCTCCTTCAGCGTTACAAATTGAGGGGACTTTACCGCGTGCTCGTGATTTACATTATGAAGTGCCAAAAGCGGCCGATAAAGAAGAGATAGCTCAATTAATTGCGGATTACACTCAAGCGGCTAAAAATGCGATTGAGGCAGGTTTTGATGGGGTTGAAATACATGCAGCTAATGGGTATTTAATCGACCAATTCCTACACTTTAACACTAACCTTCGTGATGATGAGTACGGCCAAACGCCAGAAAATATGGCTCGTTTTGCACTAGAGATCACAGATTCAATCAGCGCGGCAATTGGCCAGGACCGTACCGCTATTCGTTTATCACCAGCGGCTTACACTCATATTGAAATTGATGCTCGTGATAAAGAGGTGTTCGATTACTTACTGATGAAATTGTCTGATAGGAACTTAGCGTATGTACACGCAGGGATTTTTGATGACAGTGTGGTGTATGAGCATTTAGGCGGCAAAGTGTCACAATACATGCGCAAGACATTTACCGGTCATTTTATGGCTGTAGGTGGCTATTCAGCCGAGCAAGCCGCCAAACATATCGAAAATAATGATTTTGACTTAATCGCAATTGGTCGTCCATTGATTGCTAACCCAGATTACATTGAAAAAATTAAAAGTGGTAAAGAGCTCACCCAATATAGTGCTGATATGTTAGGTGAACTGATATAAGCTCGATATTCGAATTCAACCATCACAGTTGTAGTACGAACTCTGAAGGTCGCCAGTGGGTGGCCTTTTTCGTTATTGCACTTAATGTGATCTGTACTATCAAGTCAGGACACTGAGTTAAGATATTTCCATTCCTGCATGACACTTATTTATGGATTGCGAATTAGCACATCCATGGATACGTATTTGTCCAGAGATGTGCCAGCGCGGTTATCGCTAGCACGTTTCTGCCCCAAACCTTCTTAGTCCGAACGAACTGACCGCCTAGCCAGTACTGCAATAGACCAAATTAATCTAATCCGTACTTTGGGAAGCTTTCCGTTGTTCTACCCAGAAATTCTCAGTCAATATACACAACACGTTGATAGCAGTTTAGTTTCATAATAAATACCAGCAACATAGACGGAATGCAAAGACGGAAAAATCCTGTCTATAAAGCGTTATTTTTTCATCAATTTCTGTTGTAATTCAGAGTTATATAGATAGAATGTGCAACAGTTTACGAACGTATGGCATTGAGTTTATCTCTGTGCTGTCAACCGTCCCGCTAGGTTTGCTACTCCTTAAATAAGCGGGTTTAAAAAAAGTAGCAAAAGTCTGGACGTTCCTATGCCTAGTGTTTTGAAAGACTGGGGACAGTTGATGGAGGGTTTGCCTATGGTAGATCAGTCGTTGGCGAGTTCAGCAAGCTTACACCTGAGGCTCGGAGCTTTTGGTGTGCTGTTTGGAGCCTTGGTGGTGTTTTTTACGCCACCTGTAGCGTTCTGTCTTACAGTGCTTACTACTATCTTCTTGTCAAAAGTGTAACTGCTTAGGCACGTAACAGTTCGGCTGACGTGCCGCCTCTCTTTTCTGAACATCCTTCCAATACAAACATAACAAATTGTTCAACTGGATTCCAAAACGCTTGGCACTTTTGTAATGGTTAGCTTTTGTGGTTAAGGTGGTCATATCAAGTTTGGTGGCATTGTTTTGTCACTAGTTAACAAGGCTATGTGTATAGAGGAAACTATGGAACAGCAGGAGCTAGCAGTAATATTAGAAATGGTTGCGAAATCTCAGCCGAATCAATGGATTCCTGTAATTTCTGCTCTTGGAGGGGCATTCGTTGGTGGTTTGGTCACGTTTTTCCCCACAAAGTTTCTTGAAGATCGCAGATCTAAACAGTTTTCAGAACAAGTGCAAAACTCGATAATTTCGGAGATTTCGGCATTAATACGAGTTATAGAGAGTCGGGGATATCTTGAGTCCATTAAAGAGGCTGTAGAGTATCTAAAGAAAAACCCTAACAGTAATTACACTCTATTCGCCGATATCCCTGCTCATTACTCTCATATATATCAAGAGCAATGTAGACATCTTGGGGCATTGGAGCGAGAGGTAGCGCGAGATATTATAAACTTTTACCAGTTGATAGATGCGGTTGTCCAAGATATCAAACCAAATGGAACATTTTCAAACCACCCTAGCTTAGAAAGGTATCAAGAGTCCTTAGCCTTGTTTCAACTAGCAATGCAAATTGGTAAGAGTTTAGAAAAACGGTAGAACATACACTGAACTGCTCCAGTGATACTGGACACTCAAATAAGCGAGTTACCATACCTCAGTTAATTCAGGTTTTGCTAAATGAGAATATACGCAACTCGGAATTGTCCAGAGGCTTCATAGACCTGAAGTTTTACTCGTGGCACTTTTCTCAAAAGTGCCAGCTAACTCAGATCTGCCCCAAAACTGCTTAGCTCAAGATTCCTGACCACTTTCACATGTCAGTTCTTGGCCTACATATACTAATAACAGATTATAAATCTAGTTGAGTAATTGTTATTATACAGACATGTTCTGCAATCTGTGAGAGCAAGGGAGCTAAGGGTTGCAAGAACAGTATATTGCTGCTTAGGAGTCTGTATTTTAAAACAACACCATATAGACAATGTTTGCTGAAAAGATACTGTTATGATTTTAGTCGGAGGCTACAATTGGATAAAGATAGAGCACATGCCCTAATGCCGTTCACTTAAGGTGAACGGCATTGTTTTTTCTAGGATATCGGCTTGGCTTTTTCTTCACGACTCTAGGGAAAGATCTGTCTCGCCTTGGCTCTAATATTAAACTCTCACTCATCGAGTAAAAGTTCTGGAGTTGCCGCGGGATTGCTCCCGGTGATGAATATGGAAGACCGACTATTAAACGCATAATATGGGCTAATGCACCGTTGAAGCTTAGCTGATATGGCAAGTAATCTCCATTTAACGTATTACACATTTGTACTGTTACCAGCAATGCAAAAATGGGTCATCCGCAACTTAGGTGGTGAAAATTTAATGAAACTTTTTATTTAACAACGATCTAAGCTACTTTAAGTTGGGATAATTAAATGGCTTCGCTCAAGACCTTATTACAGCTTCCTCGAGGATGGCATCCAACTCGACAAAGCACCTCTATAACTGGACTCAATGTTTATCTAAAGGCTTCCAGTAAGACTGCTCGTTGCCCTGATTGTTCGAAGCGCAGCAATTCTATACATAGCCACCGTAAACGTCGCCTACAACATCTGCCATGTGTTGGACAGACGCTATATTTGATATTTACAGTGCGACATTGGTACTGCCGCAACCGATTCTGTAAACAACGTATTTTTGCTGAATCATTGTCACCATTCGCTGAGCCTCGCCAACAGTCTTCTATTGCTCTCCAAAATTTGCAGCGTCAATTTGGATTGATCGCAGGTGGTAATGCAGGGAAGCGAGCAGTGTCGGTATTCGAACGAGTGCGGACACTTTGCTTCGCAGAGTAGTGCAAGCACCTGAGGCACCTCAACCCAAAACTCCACACATAGGTATTGATGAATGGGCGTGGCAACGTGGTCACACATACGGGACGTTGATCGTTGATCTTGATACCCATCGACCTTTAGTCTTACTTCCTGGTCGAGAGAAACGAGCATTAACAACCTGGTTTAGGAAATATCCTGAAATACAGGTTGTCTCTAGAGATCGTGGGGGTATCTATGCTGTTGCGGCTCGTGAGGGAGCTCCCCAAGCTAGGCAAGTAGCCGATCGATGGCATCTTTTGAAAAATATAGGTGACGCTTTAGAACGGATGATGCATAGACATATGCCGTTAATACGAGAAGTTGCGAATGAATTATCACCCAAAGTAACAACACAAGCCGCGATCCACAAAGCCCCATCAATTCCGAGTAATTCGAGTTCGATACAACTGAAGCAACAAAAAAGAGAAAAGCGTTATCAACGATGGAGTCAAGTGAATGACCTCTATAAAAAAGGGAGCGGTATTAGAGAAATATCAAGGGTCACAGGGCTGTCACGAGTAACTGTTCGACGATGGATACAGTCGAAAACTTTTCCTGAAATATCAAGTAAACCACCGAGACCTAAGCTCATCGATTCGTGGCATGACTGGCTAGAAAAGCAAATCCAAAGCGGCCAATGTAATGCAAGCCAGTTATGGCAAGAAATGCTCGAAGCTGGTTTTACAGGTAGTGTTAGTACAGTGAGGGATGCTGTTTTCAAGCTTCGTAAAGGTAAGGTCTACCCAATGAATATTCCAGCACGCATTCCGTCAGCATCTCGTATCAGTCGATGGTTAACACCTTGGAGAATAATTCGAGGGGAAGAAAACTATGCGTCACGATTTATTAATCTGATGTGTGCCAAAGAGCCTCAGTTCAAATTAGCACAAAAGCTTGCTTTAGAGTTCTACAAAATACTTAAAACAAAGAATAAAAAGTCATTAAATCGATGGTTCGATGATGTAAGCGATAGCGAACTTATCGACCTTCAGCGAGTTGCTAGAGGAATGGAGGCAGACTTAGCTGCGGTCAGTGAAGCTGTCGTTAGCCGCTGGAGTAATGGTGTTGTTGAAGGACATGTAAATAGATTGAAGATGTTAAAGCGTCAAATGTACGGCCGTGCAGGATTCGAGCTATTGAGACGTCGAGTGATGAGTCCTTTAGCATGATTTTATGCACCCTAGTTGCGGAAGACCCTGAAATGAACCAGTACAGCGAAAGTATTGCTGTGCCAAAACCTCAAAAGAATGAAGTGTTAATAAAGGTAATGGCAGCTGGCGTTAACAATACCGATATTAATACACGTATTGGTTGGTATTCTAAAGGTGACAACGATAGTGAAGATGCCACTTGGTCGGGTAATGCGCTCTCTTTACCGCGAGTACAGGGTGCAGATGTATGTGGGGTGATTGTTGCAGTAGGTGAAGGTGCAGGTGTCTCTCGTATCGGAGAGCGAGTGATCATCGAACCTAGTATGACACATGCTCGTGGACAGAAACTTGGTTCTCCTTGGTATTTTGGTTCTGAGTGTGATGGCGGTTTTGCTGAATACACAGCGGTAGATTCGCGTCATGCCTTTCGAGTTAACTCTGATATGACAGATGTTGAATTGGCGTCATTCCCATGTTCCTATTCAACTGCGGAAAATATGTTAACGCGTGCAAATATCGTTGAGACAGATACTGTACTGGTATCAGGTGCGTCTGGTGGAGTGGGCTCTGCTGCCGTTCAACTCGCTAAAGCGCGTGGTGCGAAGGAAATTGCAATCGCTAGCGCAACAAAGAAAGAGGAAATTCTCGAACTAGGCGCTGATCAAGTGATTGCTCGTGGCGATAATTTGGTTGCTGAGTTAGGAACAAACAGTGTTACTGTTGTGATAGACCTGGTTGCGGGTGAGCAATGGTCTGATTTTCTTGAAGTGTTGACGCCAAAAGGTCGTTATGCCGTCTCGGGAGCGATCGGGGGTGCAATGGTTGAGCTAGATGTGCGTACACTGTATCTCAAAGACTTGAGTTTCTTTGGCTGTACTGTTCTAGAGCCTGAGGTATTCCCAAATCTGGTTAATGTGATTGAACAACGTAAAATCAAACCTTTGGTAGCTCAGACATTTGCGTTAAACGAAATCAACGAAGCACAAGCAACGTTTTTGCAAAAAAAGCACATCGGTAAGTTAGTGCTAAAAGTAAACAGTGCCAACTATCCACTTAGTTGATGGTAAACATACGCAAGCTCAATGCTAGGGTATTTGAAGTCATCAACGTTTGTATGGGCATTTTTGATTGACTCTAGATGATTAATTAACTTTAGAATGAGCGCTGTTAATAGAAGTCATTGCGGTCTTATTTATGAGATTTCTACTACTCATTTTTCTAGATTATATTTATATCTTATCGAATGATGCCGATTATTTTTTTAATACATCATTGATTTTGAAAATAATTTCATGTGAACAAATATTATCAATGTTTATGAAATTGTGATACGTGCCACCGAATCGTATTTATTAGTGCGATAGACAGACGAAATATCACTATGTTAGCGTGAAAAACCGATTGTTTTATGCCGCGGTTTCTGATGTGGAATATGAGAATGTACAGAAGGTAGAAATCGGAACTTATATTTTACGTTATAAATAGAAAGGGACTGGTTATGAATAGGCTTAAAATAGTATGGATATTCTCAGTGTTTTTGGTTGCGTGTGGTAATGATAGTTCTACAAATGAAGGAGTGTTTATTGATAGTGCAGTTGAGGGAATAACGTTCAGCTATGATGATGTCAGTGGTACTACTGATTCTAGTGGTACATTTACTTATGTAGAGGGTACAGAAGTAACCTTTAGTGTGGGTGGAATAGTGTTAGGTAGTGCGACAGGGCGTTCTTTTATTACTCCTCTTTCTCTAGTTCCCGGTGCTACGGATGAAACGGATCCACATGTTGTTAATATCGCTCGCTTCCTTCAAACTTTAGATGATGATGATAATCCAGATAATGGTATTACTCTTAATCAAGCACTTTTATCTGAAGCTGGCAGTTTATCGATCAATTTTGATCAGAGCCTCGATGCGTTTGCCAATGATGTTAACGTTCAGTCAGTAGTTTCATCGTTAACCAGTTTTAACAATACAGGGCAACGTACACTTGTTAGTGCAGACGATGCGTTAGAGCATTTACAAGAGTCGTTAGCCAGTATAGCGAATAGTGGTGATAGTTATGAGTATGGTACTATTGCGATTGTTGGTGCTGACACTTCAACAATCGGAACTTCTTTATTGGTTGAGGATGTCGTTTATGGTCGGGAAGATTTGACAAATTTAGAAGAGTCAGTGGTAATTACTGGTCGAGGTATTATAGTAAATGCCAAAGGTAGCGATTCGATATTTACTCACGATAGTTATACCGAAGGTTTTATACTTAGTGTTGGCGCTGGGGCTATCTCTATGACAGTAATCGATGGAGAACAACAATTTGATTACACATGTACGGTATGTAATACCACTTTAAACGTGAATACTCGTCAGCTAACTTTTTCTAATTCGATAGTTTACAATGTAAATGGTGGAGAAGAGCTCATGTTAAATGGCATTATCACTTGGAATGCCTCAGACGAAGATTTATAGGTTAAGCCTTTGCATTTTATGCCGAAAAGTTCAACACGTCCTAGCTATTATGAAATAGAAAGATAATATGAATACATACTCATACAGCAGAGAAAGAACGCTAATTGTTCGTTTTTTTTCGACCATCGGATTTATAGCTACCTTCGCTATGGCGTGTGTTGCAATGTCTAATGCTGATATAGTGCTTGGTATTTTGCTTTTAGTTTCTGCTGGTTTATATGCATGGGCTTTTCTTTATAGCGCAGTTGAAAAGTCAGCGACCACCATATTATATAATCTTTACTGTTTAATGTTGTATTTAGTAATCACTGGTGGAGTCGAAGGTACTGGTCCGATTTGGATATTTATTGTATCACCAGTGGCTTACTCAATTAGAGGCCTTAAAAAAGGAACAATTGATATTGTTGTCTTCTTATTTGTTGTGATCGCCGGCTTTATTATCACAGATAACTATAATATCTATGATTATCAGCCTGAAGCACTTCCATTGAGGGTGGTCATTTCTTTTATCATTGTTGCGTTATTAACCGGCTTTTATGAGCGTTTACGTGAAAAATACAATGAAGAAATAGTCGCTCTGAGTCAAAAAAATGAGCGCCTTGCTACAATCGATTTCGTAACTGATTTGCCTAACAGGCGTTTTATGATGAAAGAGCTTGTTGAGCTTAAACACCGCCATAAAAAAACTAAGCAGCCGTATGTGATTTTGTTAGCTGATGTTGATAATTTCAAAAAAATTAATGACAACTACGGCCACGACTTAGGTGATGAAGCGTTAACCCAACTTGCCAATATTTTAAAAAAGAGCATGCCAACGCAAGGTATTGCTTCTCGATGGGGCGGGGAGGAGTTTTTGATTGCATTACCAAACAGCGACAAAGCGTTGGGACAAAGTATTGCAGAAAAAATTCATGCTGAATTACAAAAAACAACGATCTACATGAACGGAAAATCGGTAGCATTAACACTAAGTATAGGGCTTGTGCAAAGCCAGTTAGATAAAACTATAGCTCAAGATATAAAGCTGGCCGACGAGCGCTTATATAAGGCAAAAGAGCAAGGCAAAAATAGAACTTGTTCTTAATGTTTGTGTCTAGCGTAAGTATGACAACCACCTCAAATGCTGTCTGTTTACTCTACCGAAAAAATCAACATGTCCTAGTTAACCTCAGATCTGCATAAGAAACGACTTTTCAAGCCAAGTAACTTTAATACTCGGCTTCTTTGCTTTAAAGCTATAAGTTATTATTCTTTTTGACCAACAATTTCTAATGATACAAATTCAAAATCAGCTGGTTAGCGTAAACAGTGCTCGATGCTATTCAATAGGTTTGTGGGACTTAATTATTGACATGTGCATTGATATTTGGGGAATGGATTTTTTGGGCGTAACTGTATGATATAAAGGTTTCCATGTTGAACTTTTATAGCCTCGAACCGTTAAATAATGAACAAAAACGCTTTGCTAAGCTTGTAGCGAAAAGCTCATCATCAGGGTTTTCTTAGTCATCAGTAAGTGATAATACCGGATGTTTTTGATTTTAATACGTGATAGCGTTGTTTCATTAATAGGATGCATTTTTGACGACATGGAAAAGAAAGAATTAAAGATAAAATCGAAAATAATTCATCAATATACTTTGCCTTTCAGCGTACATGGTTGCCTGGCACTGTCGAATGATATTTGTGTGATTCTGGGTGTAGGTGAATTAGGTAAGTTCTTACTCTTAAATTCAGGTTCTGTAGAAGTGCTTGATTATGAAGTGCCTTCAATGGATAAGTGTGGCTTCAACTACCGCGGGGCATTATTTAAAACGGAGGTTGGGTTTGGTTGTGTGTTTGATTATGAGCTTGTTGAATATGACCTTCGTAAAAGAACTTTTAAAACTACTCGTATTAAAGATTCACTTCCTCGTGATGAGGCTAACCGTAAGACGGGACCTTATCGTGCTGCGGTTAAAGTTGGTGAAAAGGAATATATTGTTACACTTCAAGATAACTCGCATTACTTTAAAACTAAATATTTTTGTACTTTGAAAAAAAACATTTGGGGTGCGCGTTATGAGCCCTTTATTTACAAGATGCAAAGAGCGACATTTAGCAGCACAGTTGATTGTCATGCTACTTTTACCAATGGTCGGTTACTTTTTCATAGGTGTGAGTACTTATCGATGCTAGTCGATAGAAGCAATGATATTTCTGAGTTTTGTGAGATAGCAAACGGTAGAGAAAATGTCATTGCCACTATAACGAAAGGTATAGGGCGATTTAGCAGCGATGAGGAACACTTGCTCATTAAAACGTACACAAAACCCTACGTACTTGAGTTCTATTCATTACAAGGTGAAAAACTATTTACTATCCCACTGACTCCTAAGCGCGTAATAGGCAACATACAAAAGCAATTTCTAGAGTTTTTTGATAAATATGATTCGACTATATGGATGGGCCGGAATCACAACGTCACACAAACTCGATTTGAAACATCTTAATAACATACAAGTGGTGAAGGTTTCAAGAAAAACGCTGGTCGATTTGGTGGTTGATGGACGAGATGGAAAGGCTGCCAAGCGTTTCTTCAGCCGCTCATTAACAAGAAATCAAGGAATTAGCCCTTAGAAAATAGTGACAGATCCACATGGTTAGGTTTTGGCGCAGTTTAAAATGTTGCTCACCGGGAGTTTGTTCCATGATCAACTCACGAAAATAGCAACTCACGACAATAGCAATTCACGACAATAGCAAGTACCGCAATAATCGGTGTGAAAGTTCTCATGAGCCAACAAGGGTGAGGGAGCGGCAAATGAGAAAATTCAAAAGTATCTTTTTAACTAGTGCTCTATTGATGTTGAGAATATGTTCATGACTAACACCCCTGATATGATCAATATCATCCCAATGATTGCTGCTAAATCTAACTTTTGATTGAATGCCACAGTTCCTACTATAGCAACAAGAACGACTCCAAGTCCTGCCCAAATAGCGTAAGCTACTCCAACAGGAATGACTTTTAGCACTAGTGATAGAAAATAAAAAGCCACTCCGTAACCCATTATCGCCACAAAGCTAGATAATGTTTGAGTGAATCCTTCAGATGCTTTTAGGGCGCTTGTTCCTATTACTTCTGCAATTATTGCAATCGCTAGGTAAAAATATCCCATAATGTCTTTAACCTTAACTTTGAGGTGTGTTTTTTATAGCATGCTCAATAAACCAGAAAATATATTGGTGCCCGTTATAAAAACTCAGTGAAACTTAATTTTATAAGGCTTAACCGTTAATTGATTGACTCTAAATGCATATTATTACTGCTCGTTAATCTATTATTGGTTAAACCGTTGAGGCCAAAGCTAGTTAACTTGACTGTGCCTTTAAAATGGTCGGAACTTGTACTTTAGCGATTGCTTTCGTCCTCTATTTTCCAATAAATGCCATTAGCACTTTCTACTTGTTCGAGTAACCTTTCCTTTGGCGACAGCCCTTCTAGATGTTTGACCAGATCTTCAATTACCGGCAGCTTATTAGCGTAATAAGAGTGTGATTCGGGGATACTCCAAGGCGCAGCATTGAGATCGCTCGTATCTATCACATCAAAATTATTGGCCAAACTGACAGGCATACCTAATCGTTTGGCCTCGTTAACTTTTTCAGAAGCCATTAACGCACCGTCGTTGGCTGAGGTGTAAATTGCCCAGTTTTTGGAAAGTTTGCTAATTCGTGGCGCGAGTTGATAGGTAAACCATTCGCTATCAACATCGGGGGCGGCCAGTATGATGCTGCCAAATTCTACTTTTGAGTAGGCGTCTTGTAGGGAAAGCTCGTTTAGCGCATTAAGCAGAACTTGGTTGCCCATACTGTGGGCGACGATATGAATATTAGCCGTTGAAAAACGGTTTTTTAGATCGACCAAGAACTGGGCCAAATAAGTCGCACTCCAGATAGCATCTTCCCTGTCTGACGCGTAGCCGAGTAGCGAAGCATTGGATGGCCATGAAAATAGCATGGGTACCCCAGAATAATCGAAGTCATAGGCCATTTGAGCGGTGCGCTTGATTGCCGAAGAGAACGCCACATTATAGCCATGAATGTAGACAATCATGCTGTTTTCCCACACCCCCACACCAGAGTGAATAGGAAGAGACGACCAAAACTGATCGGCTTGAAGCTCCGTAACCGATTGAATCAACACATGCTTGTCGGCTTGTTTTAACCACTTAACCGATAATAGCGGCTGTTCCACTTGCCCTTTTTGATGATTTTTCGGAATGGATATATCCGCCTGTCCAAAATGTATCGGATCCTTTGTATCTCTTTGGCTGCCATAAAAATGTTCGCTGGGGACGGGAGAACGCGTTGTCGCATAATAAACGGTTTGCACGTGGAATGCTTTCTCTGCAGAAGAACGTGATGTGCTGAGTGTTGGTGCTAATGCAATATTGTCTGCTAGTTCAGATACGGTCTCATAAAGCTCATCAGGTTGGGATTTTTTTCCTAGAGTATAAGCGAGGTACTGTATTTCTGCTATTTGGTCGAATGAGAGTCCAAGGTCGTCAACAAAGTGTGAACTTGGCGCAATCGCAATTGGGCTGCTAATGATATGACGAGTGGCTTGTAGACTTATTTCGAGCTCTGGGGTCAATTGCGCACAGGAAGTCGCAATAATAGTGGTCGCTTTTGGCGCGGCAGGCGCCGTTATGGTGTAGAGCCCATGATTGTCTGTTTGATCGGTTAGCCAAATTATCGTGCCACTATCGGGATTATGTGTCATGACCGTAAAGGGGTTTTGTTTGGTAATATTGGGTTTGATTTGCTCCCCACTTAAAAGTGGATAAGAAAATTCAAACTCTGGGCAAAGAGGTGTTTTGGCAGCATATGTTGGTAACGAGAGCAGTGTTATGGTTGCCGTTGCAATAGCAATAAGTGTCGAGACTTTCAAAGCATCCATCCTTAGTTTCGCAACCTAAAACGTGATTATAATCCTGACATAAACACGGTACGATGAGTTTATGTAAACAGCATGTTATCGAAGTATAATGAAAAAAGATGGTAACATGTTGTTCATCTGGTTTACAAATGATTGGTATATGAGCAATATTGGAACGGTATACCTCTAATCTTGTTATGGCGAAAACTTAAGAAAATTAAGGCATAAAATAAATCAGAACTCCATCATTTCAAGGAAGAATAGATGAAAAAAATACTGTTGCTCATTAGCTTACTGTGTTCACCTGTTACCTGGTCAATGGATTATTATGCGCTCATAGTCGGCGTATCAGAGTACCCAAATTTAGACGAAAACCTATCATTACAAGGTCCTAAATTTGATGCGCTTCGAGTACAGAAGATGCTGTTACAACAAGGGTTCAATGAGGACAATGTGCACCTTTTAGCTGATGGGGTACCTGGGGCGGCGTTACCAAATAAACAAGCCATTATGCAAGCCATCTACGATATTGAACGCCAAGTTCAGCCGGGAGATTTTGTTTATTTGCACTTTTCTGGCCATGGTAGCCAGCAACCGGTTAAAGGAGACGGGGACAGTAGTGATGCTGTCGATGGATTAGATGAAATCTTTTTACCCAGGGATGTGCAGCAGTGGTCGAGAGCGCTCGGTGAAGTCCCCAATAGCTTGAGTGATGACGAAGTTAATATTCTTACCACGCGTTTGCGTAATAAAGGTGCTAACGTTTGGTCTATTTTCGATTCTTGCCACTCAGGAACCATGACTCGAAGCGTCACAGGTCAACAAATTCGGACAAGAAACATAGAGTTAGACCTACTTAGAGATGCAGGTAATATTGAACCGTCAGGGGCGGTTTCGTCTTCAGCTACCTCATTGCAACCCGTGGAGCTTATTGAAGGTGCGGGCTCATTAATCAGTTTTGGCGCCGCTCAAAGTAACGAAGAAGCGCCTGAAATGGAACTACCTAACGGCGATTCTCCAGCTCCGCAAGGTTTGTTTACCTATACCATGACCTCGATGATTAGCCAAAACCCGACCATGAGTTATCGGCAGTTGGCTCAAGGTATTCTAACCGCATATAACAGTTTACCCTGGTATCGAACCACGCCCCTTTTTGAAGGGCAAGCATTGGATAAACCTATCTTTCATAGAGAAGGGTCGATTGACATTCGTTATCCGATTAATAACAACAAAAGCCGATATTTGATTGAAGCCGGTCAACTGAATGGATTTGAAAAGGGTGCAGTCGTTGCTGTCTTTGATGATGTGACATCTGATACACCGGTTGCAACACTTGAGGTGACTAAGAGTCAGTTTGCAACCAGTGAAGCGGTGGTTCGCAGCGGTGAGATGAAGGGTAAAAAAGGGTTTGTTAAACTGCAGAGCCCAGCCTACCCACAAGCGCTTAAAGTTAAATGGCAAAGTACGCCCAACCAAAAATGGCAAGACGCTATGCAAAATCAATTGGTTGATAATGCGTTTTTACAACGGACGATTGATTGGGTTGATTCGGATAAACCGGCTGACCTTTCTTTGTATGTATCGGATACGGATTTGTATTTTTTTACCATGAGTAATGCCCGTTTACCTTGTCAGTTAATGACATTGGAACAAGAACATTGCAGTAACCAAATCGAACGTTATTTGAGCCTTGATTTGTCAGAGTTAACAGCCGAAGAGGCTTTGAATAATGGTTTGACTCGTATAGTAAGAGCACACAACTTAAAACGTTTAGCCACGCAAATGACGGGTGCTTCTTCTGTGATGTCGGAAGTGTATGTTAATGATGCGCCGATTGCTTTGGATAAAGTGATTCAAACTTACGATGGTGACCAACTGTACATGAGTTTTACCAATCAAAGCAGGGAGCCTATCGACTTGACGGTGATGTTTATCGATAGTGGTCAAGGCATTATGCAAATATACCCAGAACCCGGTCACAGTGGACGATTGTTTGCGGGGGAGTTTGCTGAATTTGGTGGTGAAGTCAGTAGTAGTGAAACAAATGGAGAAGAGCAGTTTGTGGTTATTGCGATCCCTGTCAATCGTGATGCGCCACAGGTATCACTGGCACATTTACAACAAGAGCCGTTAGAGAGCAAAGTTTTTGCGCAACCGGAAACAGTGACAACGCGCGCGAGTAGCGATTCAGGCTATGAAGTGCTGTTTACCCAAGCATTGGGTGATATGCCTCAACAGCGTGCTTTTAAAAAAGCACAGAAAACCGCACCAAGCGCCACCATTAGCGTGATCCGGTTACAAACAGAATGATTAATACTATTATCACACGATGCCAACAGGTGTTTGGGCGTGTTCATCAACGGTTCACTTTCTTGACGCAATGGACGGTCATGTGTGTTCTTGGTGCATGGCTTATTTATGGCGTTCCATACCAGCTGGGCAGTGCGAGTGAACAAGCTGCTGAGCGAGCCGTTTACCGGTTGATGTCGGGTATTTACGATGCTTCAGAGAGTGAAGACAATATTCTTGTTGTGCTGTTTAACGATCAATCGATAGAAAATCTTTACCCTTATTTGAGGGAATCAAATGATTGGCCACTGGCGTACAGCGATCAAGCCAGCATATTAACAACCATCATGTCATTGCAGCCGTTAGGCATATTTTATGATGTTGCGTGGATGAAGCAGCGGTCATTAGATAATAGTTATTCGCGTGCTATCGAACAATTGAAGGCGATGGCGCAAACCACGCAAATACCGCTATGGTTTGCACGAGGAGCAGTTAACTCGAATATGGCAGAGAATGTTAAACAAGATCTCACTTCGTTTGCGCATCTTGCGATAAACGGTTGGCAAGGGCAGCGAAATTTGTATCCCCTTTATTCTGCTGAGTCGCCCACGATTGCGACCATGTTATACAATGTTCATTGTCAACAACATGCTTGTGAGGGAATAAAAGATAGTAACGCGTCTCCTATGAGTGTGCGATGGAATGCCAATACTGCACCGATATTACTACCTCATCGTAGTGAGGAATGTCGCGAGAAGAAAGAGGCGTTGCAAACCTTGGCGTTGGCGCTTAAGTCTATTATATGGAACATTATTCCTGGTTTAGATGAGCAATCACAATTGCAACTGTGTCCTGCGCAACGCGTTATGTACATTGATGAAGTTATAGCGATGGCTCGCTCGCAAGATGTAACTGAACGGGATCGAATCAAAGCAATAGTGGAAGGTTCGTTAGTGTTGGTTGGTGGACAAATAGAGGGGGTACAAGATTACGTTGTATCACCCGTGCATGGTTCGCTGCCTGGTGTGTTTTTTCATGCGATGGCTTTAGATAATCTGATGACATTTGGTGAAAATTACACGCGTGAGGATGATCAAGCGGATCATATTAACTTTGCTATTTGGTTACTGTATTTAACGCTACTTATTTTTGTTCGTCGTTTCGCCACTCAACATTCAGCGCTTTTATGGCTTAATCAAAGATTATGGCTCTTGAGCGGCCTGTATATCGTTGGTGTATTTAGTGTGGTGTTTTGGGGGTTTAATTATGCCCCTTCTAGTTGGATTTCTATTCTGGCTCTGGGTTGGGTTGGTATTCAACTCATCACGAAAATAGAAAGCTATTACGTCGACCCAGATACATAGAAACTCGGAAATATAGATACATCGAACTCTAGATACGTAAAAACACAGATACACAGATACACAGATATAAAGATACACAGATATAAAGATATAAAAAGTAAGAGGATGGCAAATGAGCCAAAGTAAAGTGAACATATTATCACGGCTTGTTATGTACGGATGCATTGTGTTCTCTACATCGAGTTTCGCCGACCTTTATGTTGAACAATGGCTTCAACCCATCATTCCAATTAAAACGGCGAATGACCAATGGCAAATGAAACCGTTGGCGACGTTGCCTCATCCACCGGTGTCGGTTCTTCAGCAAGAAGGCGCTTTCGTGCAAGTTAAGTTACGGCGTATTGGCACAGTTTGGGTGCCTAAAACGGTGCTTCGCTTAAACGAGGAAAGCCTTTCGCTGGTGTGCCAAGAAACCGCCTCTGCTCGCGCAAGTGATTATCAAAATTACGGAATGCGAGGGGATGACTCCACGCCCTTTATTTGTATAGTGAAATAGCTCGACTGGTTTTCAAATAAAGCATATTAATTGTATTGCAAGGATGCGAAATGAAAATGTTTAACAGACTCGTTTTTCTATCAGTTAATTCTACCTCGCTAGGTGTCACACTATCTGCTGCGCTATGTTCACTGCTGTTGTCTCATTTAAGTTATGCCGGCAATGCGATTTCTATTCCTCAGTTTGAGTTAGCGCAAGACGAAGCCATGTTTACGCTATACAGACGACAGATCACCTTACGTCAACGTGAGGGTGTGCATGCTCGCTATCACGAAATTAAAGACGAAGGATTTGTGCGCATGCAAGTCCGAAAGCCTATTCAAGACGGGGAAAGTCAACGTTGGTTTGTTCAGTATCTTGAGCACTATAAAGGTGTCGGGCAGAAGCTGAACATGGCGTATGAGAATAGCCGCTTAATGGGATCGTCTTCGACTGTGGTTTTAGACAATGGCGATTGGCGTTTAGAGAATGAAGACCCTGGTCAAGAAATCGATGATGGATTTAATGAGCAAGAGCGCAAACATTTAATTCGTGTTGTTAGTACACAAAGCTTCTATGCATTGTTAAGCGGCCTTATCTCGTCTAAACCATATGAGCTGAATATATCCAGTGATTTGCCGGCTGAATTAGCCAGTGTGTTGGGGGGCGATGGTTCCATTTCATTAACGTCGTTAACCGATCGTTGGGGCTCGAAGGTCGCGAGCTTCACGGTGTCACTCTCCTCATTTTTTGACAATGATATGTTGGCACCGTGCCAGTATCAAATTGATGCGTTTGTTGATGATGGACGAATAATCAATATCGGGTTTGCTTGTAATACCATGCTTACAAAACAGCCCAATGTGGTCAGTGGTTATTTTTCTGAGCAAATTGGCTATGCTTATTCGAACCGAGCCATCAGCCAGTTTTCTCCTGAGCCGGTTATGAGTGTTCACCCTAACGGTGACATCACTGATATGAAATATATGCCAACGTTTGGATTGTTAGCTTATGTGAGCAAAGGTATTAAAACTAACGATAGCGGAACCAATTGGTTAAGTTTTTGGGATATTAATCAACAAAAAAACCTTTTTAGTACCTCGGTACCGGGTCAAAATCTGACGTTGTCCGATAAGGGCGATACGTTGGCGTCAGTCTCTGATTCACGCTTAGTCAGCACTTATGTGCCTATTGGTGGACGCTTTGTGCCGTTCGGCCATTTCTCTGAATTCGATCTGAAGCGAAAGCTTGTCTCCCAAAGCGCGTTTGGTCGTTACCTGCTTGCGGTTAATGAAATGGGGGAGCTTGAATTACTTAACCCTGGTTACAATAGCTCACTGGTATTGATGGATAAACTTGAGAAAGGCACGATGGTCTCGGCAGCAGAAGATGGCCGAGTATTACTGGTCACTCCAACTGGACAAGCGAAGCTTTATACATTAACAGTCAGCCATGAGTTTTGTGGTGATGGAGATTTTACCACTTCATGGTGTGATGAACCCGATGTACATTTTACAGCAAACGAGAGTATTGAAACTCAAGGTGATTGGGCTACGTTACCGTCTTTGAGTCCCAGTGCTGAATCTACCGATAGTGCACTTGAGGATAACCAGGCTAAGAACAGTGCATCAGAAAAAAATACGTCACTTTTGAATCTTGGTTCGCTGGAATTGCACCGAGAGTTACCGATGGCGATGCTCTGTTTTACCGAACCTAAGTCTTGCGCGGTCTATCAATATACTAACAACACACTCAGTCTATTGAATACTGGGTCGGCCACGTTTTATAAGGCTAACTCTGTTTTAAGCTCCAAAGGTAAGTTTGAACTTTCAGATAAATTTGGACTTCCAGGTGACTTTGGACTTCCAGGTAAAATAGCTACCCCCTTTTCTGATGCTTGGTTTGCCAGTGAACCTGACGCTTTTGCTATTGCAGATGACAGGGAGGTAATGTTTGTTGCTCGATCGAAACTTAGCCAAAGTCGCTTTATTCCTACTATTGAAGTAAGAGATAGTGTGCAAGGGCACTTGATAAGTGAGATAACATCACAAGTGGACAGCCTTGCCCATGTTGCTCATCACAACGGTTTCTTGTATCTCATATCACTCAATCAGTTTCAACGTACCAGTACCATTCGTCAACTCAATTTGTCCACATTAGAGTTAGACACAACGGTGTTACCTTTTATCGTAAAAAATCTGTCAGTTGACAGCAATAATTTGTTGATTCAGGCGCAAGATATCGTAGTTATTACACCGCTTGATAGTCGATTTGAGCCAATTGAGATTCATAAATCGATTACATCCTATTCTTGGTTTAACAACGGGGTACTGCTAGTTGATGCACAAGGTACATTGACCCGTGTTGATTTTTCGGATGCCAAAGAAACGACTGTGCGAGAGTTTGCGGAACCGATCTATGAGGTGGAAGCATTATCAGACGATGGGTCGCAATATGTGGTGAGAGCAGGAAGAGGTCGTCTGATATTAAGCCATAGTGATGAAGAGCTTAATATCGGTTATAGAAATGCGCCTTATCCAGCGTTATTGCGTGTGAACGACCAATCAGAGTTTATAGTTGCTGGCTTAAATGACAATACCAATGTTTATAATTCAGCCATTCCCATTGCTAGTCGCTTTACGGCTCAAGGGGAGCAGTTGGATACTCTTGAACCCAGATGGGGGATGCCTACTGCCCATTTTATCTCTGCTAATGGTGAATATTGGCAGGGAAGTAACTCAGGCCAGATTACGGTGCGGAACATTGCATCGGGAGCCATATCTGATGAATTTCAGGCGCATAATGGTGAGGTGATCACGATTTTGCAGCTTTCTGATGGGGTGATTCTTACTGCTTCTGATTTAGGTGAAGTTAAACTTTGGAAAGAGAGTGTGGTCAGTACGTTCCCTCTTAATGCACAATTTTTGGTATCAAAACCGATACTTGAACAAGATATCGCTAATCGTTCCAATAAACTGAAACTGACGATGGTGATAGATAAACATGGAGAAGTGGTCATAAGCGGCCCGGATGGTTATTACTGGGGCACACCCAAAGGGATACACAACGCAAGCTTTATCAACAAAGATACGTTGTTTGACTATCGACGCTATGATACTTGGCTTAATCGGCCTGATATTATTCTTAGCCGGTTAGGTTTTGCAGATAAACGGCAGATAGAGTTTTGGTCCAATTTAGTTTTAGCTCGTCAAAAACGAATGCCTTCGTTTAACGCTAAGCTCAGTTTTTTCAAAGATAACGGAGTTGAGTTTAGTGTGACGGGGGAGAAACAACTGTTACAAACAGATGATGTTCAACTAAATTGGCATACCAGCGAGGCGTTTGAAGGGCAGTTATTTGTTACTGTGAATGAAACTCCGCTCGTTGGTCTTTACGGCCAAAATATCACGGGAAATGATGGCCAGTTTACCGTGGCGCTTACTCAAGGTAATAATAAAATTCGAGTTTATGCGGTGGATTCTGATGGGCAGCCTACACAGAGCCAAACATTCAATTATTTCTATCCAGGCACACAACAAAGTCCAGATCTTTATATTGTCAGTGTAGGGGTGTCGAATTATCAAAATGCCGATCTTAACTTAAATTACGCCAGAAAAGACGCTGAAGATATTCAAGCGTTACTGTCTGACAGTAGTGAGTTTAATGAAGTAAAGACTTTGTCTTTATTTGATGAAGCCGTCAACGTGGCATCGATAGAAAAAATGACGCAATTCCTAGAGGGAGCAAGAGCCAATGACCGAGTGATTGTTTTCTTTGCCGGACACGGCTTTTTAGATAGTAATGAAGAGTACTATTTTGGTACTCATGATATCGATCCGCAATCGCCAGAAAAGCACGGTATTAGTTATCAATCAATCAGTAAGGTATTGGCCTCTTCTCGTTCGCGCTTTAAATTACTCATGCTTGATACCTGTCATTCTGGCGAGGTGAATCAATTTGCTAGTATGAATAACAGTGTGTTAGAAACAGGGGTGGTTAGCAGGGGCTTTAAAGTAAAATCGAGAAAACCGAATGATCGAGACGCTCTTGCGCAATCGTATCAAAAACTTCAAACCTCATTTGTTGATCTTAGAAGCACCACTGGAGCGGTAGTGATCAGTGCATCGGGCGGGTATGAATTCGCGCTGGAGAAAAGCAATATCGCTAACGGTGTGTTTACCTCTTCTGTATTGAGTGCATTAAGAGATAAGAAAGCGGATCTAAATAATGATGGCAAAGTAACCACGTCGGAGCTGCGCAGTTATACCTATAAAGAAGTTCAGCGCCTTACCTCTGGTCATCAAAAACCCACCACGCGAAGTTATAACTTGGACACCGATTTTGCTGTGTATTAAAACGCAAACTTATAAGAAGTAACATTGTGCTGGTACAGTATGATAGAAAACCAGTAATTAAGCGAGTAAAAGAGCCTCGCAGACAATTTATGTTATTGGAGAGTTAACTTCAGATTCAATATTATGATGATAGATTGTCAGAGTAGTTTTATCGCTGATAGTAATAATATTTACATTTAATATTCTATTACTCTATAAAGCGAGCCTATAACAGCGTAGGATCAGACGACTTTAAACTCATGACTAGGTTTGCACTTCGGTGCACGAACAAATGAACAAATGAAACTAACAGCAAAACCATCACAGAATAACGCGCTACTTATTTCGATTACCACGCCTGAATTCAAAGGCGAAGAAGCAAAAGAATCTCTTGCTGAACTTGCTCGTTTAGTCACAACCCTAGGGTTTAAAGTGGTTGGAACGCAATCGCAAAAGCAAAGTTCGACCCAAAATCTTAACGCACTCGGGATAGGAAAACTGGCGGAAATTGCGCATCTGACTGGTTATCAAGGCTCAATTGAAGAGGCCGAATATGACGATCTTTTTGATGAAACCGATTTTTCAGATCTTCCCACAGAAGATTTGCCTTATGCATCGGCAGATGTAGTGGTATTTGATTGCGATTTAAGCCCATCTCAGCTTCGAAATGTCGAAAGCCATTTAGGTGTAGAAGTATTTGATCGCACCGGTATTATTATTGAAATATTCAGTCGTCATGCTCGTACCCGAACCGCACGCTTACAAGTCGAAATTGCGCGCCTTAATTACTTGGTTCCACGGCTTCGTGAATCTGCCAGTGGTGATAAAGAACGCCAAATGGGACAAGGTTCTGGTGAAACTTCACTCGAGCTTGATCGCCGCAAAGTACGTGATCAATTAGCCGATCTAAGGCGTGAATTAGTCAGTGTGCAAAATGAATTAAAAAATCGCCGTACACAGCGTTCAGAGCTATTTTGCGTGGCTCTAGTTGGCTATACCAATGCTGGAAAATCATCGATGATGCGCGCAATGACTGCCACTGAAGTAGTTGGTGAAGATAAGCTTTTCGCCACTCTTGATACCACCGTTCGTGTGTTACAGCCGATTACGCAACCTCGAATCTTAGTTTCAGATACGGTGGGTTTTATTAAAAAGCTCCCGCACGATTTAGTCGCGTCATTTCATTCAACCTTAGCAGAAGCGCATGATGCATCATTACTGCTGTATGTAGTGGATGCATCCGATCCTTCTTTTCGTGCGCAGCTCGATGTTGTTCACGATGTTTTGGGACAAGTCGGCGTAGAAGATAGCGAAAAACTCTTAGTATTGAACAAGTCCGACCGTCTAAGTCCAGAACAACAGCAAGCGTTGCTGGAAGAGTTCCCAGATGCGATGCTCACATCAACTCATAACCCTCTCGATATCAAAAAACTGCACGCGTACATTGTTAATCTCGCGGAACAAGGAATGATCGAAGAGGAGATTAAGGTGCCATACACGGCAAACGGAGTGATCGGTGATATTCGTTCTAGCATGAGTGTTGTAAAAGAAGAGTATGGTTATGAACATGTGACATTAACCGTACGCTCAAGTGCAATTGATTTAGCAAGGTTAAAAAAACGCATGCAGTAGTGGTTACTCGTTGTATAAATAAACCCCCGATGAAGTGATATTATTCACTCATCGGGGTTTTTCATTGTCGCTATTTGAAGGTTAAAGTGTAGAAGGCTGCGTTGAACTTATTGAAATAGTGGCCAAATATTCTTGGCCACTTAATTCAAGGTATGATTGTTAAGTACGTACTTATTTAAATATGTAGCCGTTTACTATATTTTCTAAGTATTCTTGTTTCCCAGATTCTTTGACTGGTTGAATATTACTATCTGTTGCGAATTTGGCTAGGCTCTCAAGAGATAAATCACCGTTAATAATTTGTTTGCCAAGATCCTGATTCCATCCGGCATAACGCTTAGATATATTTGCGGCTAATGTGTCATTTTCTATCATGCTGGCCGCTTTTTCTAACGACAGAGCCATTGTATCCATACCGCCAATATGGCCGTAGAACAAATCTTCATTGTCAATTGATGGGCGACGCAAGCGTGAATCAAAGTTGAAACCACCAGTCGTAAAGCCACCAGCTTTAAGTATTTCGTACATTACCAACGTATTTTCTTCAACGCTATTCGGGAATTGATCAGTATCCCAGCCAAGTTGAGGGTCACCACGGTTAGCGTCAATAGAGCCAAATAAACCTAATGCTGTTGCAGTCGCTACTTCGTGTTGGAAACTATGTCCTGCCAGTGTTGCATGGTTAGCTTCAATGTTGACTTTAATTTCGTTTTCTAAGCCAAATTGTTTTAAAAAGCCATAAACCGTTGCTGTATCATAATCATACTGGTGTTTAGTTGGTTCTTGTGGTTTTGGTTCAATCAAAATCGTGCCCTTGAACCCGATTTTGTGTTTATGCTCCACAACCATTTGCATTAAGCGACCAAGTTGCTCTCGTTCTTGACGCAGATCGGTATTTAACAGTGTTTCATACCCTTCACGACCACCCCAAAGTACATAGTTTTCTCCGCCTAGACGTTTTGTGGCGCCCATTGCGTTAAATATTTGTGTTGCTGCATAGGCAAATACTTTTGGGTCTGGGTTTGTACCAGCACCTGCCATGTAACGTGGATGAGAGAATGCATTCGCGGTTCCCCAAAGTAATTTCATGCCAGTATCAGATTGTTTTTGTTCAAGAACATCAATCATTTCAGCAAAATTATTTACATATTCTTTTATAGAATTGCCTTCAGGTGCTACATCAACATCATGAAAACAATAGTAAGGAATGTTCAGTTTAGTGAAAAATTCAAATGCTGCATCAGCTTTCATTTTTGCCATTTCCATTGCATCGCCAGCTTGATGCCATGGGCGATCAAATGTGCCTGCACCAAATACATCAGAACCCGGCCAACAGAAGTTGTGCCAGTAACATGCTGCGAAACGTAAATGATCTTTCATTGATTTACCAAGGATTATTTTATCTTGGTCATAATGACGAAATGCTAAAGGGTTATCAGTTTCGCTCCCTTCAAATTTTATTGGAGCTACAGTTTTAAAAAATTCAGTCATAATCTTATTCCATTTTGTGGGGACGATTAATAATTAACTTATTATGGCTTTCTCTCAATTATGAAATTTAGTAATGAATTTAAGCTATTTGCTATTTGTGCTCTAAGTCCCAAATTTAATTTGTGTAAATAACATAAGTTATTTTTAATTAATTGATATCTCTATATATAAACTGGCTTGAAAATACTAACTAAATAGATTCTATTTATAAAAGAAAGGCGATAAACAAAAATAAGGATGAAATAATACCGTTCATATTACATTTTAAACGGTATTATTTTGGTGTTGATTTACTTGCAAAAATAAAGGTTATTGAAAAGCTTTAATACGCCGCACCATCTTCAATAAATTGGTCAACATTGTTTTTGTCGACCAATTCTGCAGCTAAAATCACCCTGGATGGAGAGCTATGGTACATCTTTCCAAGATGTTCATGTTTGACTCCTGTTATTGCCAACGCAACTCCAGACGCTACCATACTTGGTGGATAAGTTACCGTGGCACGAACTACTGGATCGTCATGCTCTATCATATGAATTATATCTTGTGAACCTGCACCACCAAGAACCGTTTTAATATCCGTTCTTCCCGATTCTTTAATCGCTTGCATTACACCTTTCAACATGTCGTCATCTTGACACCAAACGGCATCAATTTTAGAGTGTTTTTGTAAGTAATTTTCCATTACTGCTAGGGCTTTTTGGGTGGACCAGTCTGCTGGTTGACTATCAAGTATTTCGATATTTTTATGTTTAGCAATGACTTCATTGAAAGCATCAACACGTTGCTTGTTGATAGGAATAGACATTCCTTCAATCACAACAATTTTCCCTTTACCATCTAATTCTTCTGCTAGCCATTCACCACTAACGCGACCAAGCCCTGCATTATCACCAGCGATAAATACATTTTGTGCAGGCTTTTCAAGTTCGCGATCGACTACGACAGTGTATATACCTTCTTCATAAGACTCTTCTATGACTTTTTGAAGAGTTGCTGGATTATGAGGTAATATGACTAGAGCATCGATACCTTTAATCATCAGATCTTCAACGTCTCCAACTTGTTTGGAGCCAGAGCTTGCTGCGACAATGTAAAACTCTAAATCATCGTCTTGCGCTTTAAAATCTTTAGCGGCTTTTTCTGCCCACCAAAGTAGGCCTGCCGTCCAGCCATGGTCTGCTGAAGGAACTGATACACCTATTTTTAAAGTATCTGCCATGACGACGTTCGACGTTATTGACCCGATTAAAAAGATACCTAATATACCTTTGCCTATGAATTGTAATAAGCGCATGGTTTTCTCCTTGTTATTATTGATTATTTGAGGGTTACTGATCACGTTTAAACTGCATTAGTACTGCTATTAAGATTACTAAGCCTTTCACCGCGCCTTGCAAATACGGTGAAATACCAAGCAAATTGAGCATGTTGTTGATTATTCCTAGAATAATGGCACCGACCACAGTGCCCCATAATGTTCCTTTACCTCCTGATAATGATGTCCCGCCGATAACCACTGCAGCGATAGCATCGAGTTCGTAAAATAAGCCTGCATCACCAGGGCTGATTGAATTTAAGCGTGAAGACAACATGATGGCTGAGAGCCCAACAGTGAATCCTACGATAACAAACGTAAAAAAATAGGTTCTAGATACATTGATAGCGGAATAGCTAGCAACTTTTGAGTTAGATCCAACGGCGCAAACATGACGACCAAATGCGGTATGGCGCAGTACAATATGGCCTAATGCTGCTAGGCTTAGAAATAACCACACTGGAATTGGAATTCCGAACCAATATCCGCCACCTATATCAGGGTAATGTTGATTACGGGAGACTATTTCACCCGCATCGCTGATATAAAGGGTGAGGGAGCGAAATATTGACATGGTTGCCAATGTAGCGACGAAGGCAGTAATTTTACCTTTAGTTGTTAGTAAACCATTAATTGCGCCTAAGATTGCTCCAATTATGCATGCTGTAAACAGGGCAATAAATACCGCACTCCAGCCATCGCCCAGGTAATTAAGCAACATTAAAACGAGCACTCCGACCAGCGCAACCATTGAACCAACCGATAAATCAATACCACCAGCAATAATGACGAACGTCATGCCTAACGCAATGATCCCCGTGTAGGATACTTGTCTTAGTACATTGGTAATGTTTCTCGGCATTAGGAAGTGATCGCTTGCGAGAGCTGATAGAGCAATAAGTATAATTAATGCTATCAGTGGTGCCCAATTTGACAGGTTGAATTTTTTTTGTACTATTACTTTTTTATGCGAGTCAAAGGTATTCGACTTTACGTTTATAGCGTTTTTCATGCGACGACCTCCTGTGGCTTATTGTTATTTGTTTTCAGGTTATGTTGTAAGCCCGCAGCTAAAAACATGATGTTTTCTTCATTGATTTCATCTTGTTGTAATTCTCCTTGCTTCCTTCCCTCGCGCATCACGACAATACGGTGAGCTAAGCCAATGATCTCTTCCATATCAGATGAGATAACAATGACGGCAAGGCCTTGCTCGGTTAGATTGTGAATAAAATGGTATATATCTTTTTTGGTGTTAACATCGACCCCGCGAGTTGGCTCATCGAGAATTAATATTTCCGGTTGCGTATCCATCCATTTTGATAAGTAAACTTTCTGCTGATTTCCACCACTTAAGTAGAATAATTCTGTGTCAAGGGATGCGGCTTTGATACTAAACTGATCGACATACTGCTCAGTTTTTTTCTTGGTTTTGCTATGATCAATTAATCCTGAACTTTTTCTATAGTTGTTTAATGCAATCAAGCTGATATTTTCCACAAGATCAAAATTCATTGTTAGACCACATCCTTGCCTATCTTCGCTTAAATAAGCTAAGCCATGTTTGACGGCGTCTTTTATGGATTTAATATGAACACGCTTTCCGTGAATTTTAACTGTTGCTTGTTGGTGTTTACGTAAGCCCATTATAGCTTCTGCTATTTCTGTTCGGCCGCTACCCACTAAGCCGGAAAATCCCAGTACTTCACCTTTGCGTACTATAAAGTTAATATCATGCAGTAGCTCAGGGATAGAAAGATTGTCAACTTGTAGCGCAATGTCAGTGCGAGCAACTGAATGTGGTGGAAATACTTGATTAAGCTCTCGTCCAACCATTTTTCTGGCCATATCTTGTTCATCAATGTTACTTACTTCATCGATTGAAACGAGCTCACCATCACGCATAATCATTAGGCGATCACATAGTTTTTTCACTTCTTTTAATTTATGGGAAATGAATAAAATTGTGACGCCTTTAGCTTTGAGAGTGTCGATTAATTTGAATAAAACGGTGACTTCCTGACTGGTTAATACCGTTGTTGGTTCATCCATTATCAAAATTTGTGCATCGTTCACTAATGCTTTGGCAATTTCAACCATCTGTTTTTCTGCTACGCTTAAATCTTCAATTAAGGTATCTGGAGAAATATTGGTTTCTAGCTGAGTGAGTAATTTTGAAGTTCGTTGTCGCATTGCTCGTTTATCAAGCAATGCTCCTGATTTTAATTCTTGGCCTAGAAAGATATTCTCAAATACATTTAATGTAGAAATGAGATTAAATTCTTGAGGGATCATGGCTATCCCTAAAGCTTTTGCTTCGGCGGGACTGGTTATTTCCACGTCATCACCCGCAACATTTACCTGACCAGATGTTTTCTGGTAAATGCCTGAGATGATTTTCAGCAAGGTCGATTTTCCTGCACCATTCTCACCTAAGATACCTAAAATTTCGCCTGCATGTATCTCGATACTGATGTTGTGTAGAACTTGGACACCGGAAAAGCTTTTGCAGATGTTTTTTAGAGTCAATGCGTTGTTAGGTGAGTTCATTGGCATTCTCCAATTTCGTCCATTTCCCATTGTTATGAGAAGAATGGATCATAGCGGTAATAAACTGAAGACCTTCTACGCCGTCTTGCGTATTTGGAAGTAACCTTGTTTCTATCGGTTCGTTAATAGGGTTACTTTGTCTTAATTGCCGGATAACTTGTGCTGTTTCTAGATATAAATTGGCAAATCCTTCGAGATAACCTTCAGGATGTCCAGCCGGAATTCGAGTTAAATGCGTATGAGGAGATTGATAACCGTGTCCAGCACGCGTTAAGAGTTGAGTTGGCTGACCAAAGGGATGAAAGGTAAGTAAATTGGGATGCTCTTGTTCCCATTCGATCCCACCTTCGCTACCGTATATTCTAATTTTTAAGCCGTTTTCATGACCCGGTGCCACTTGTGATGTCCACAACATCCCTTTTACACCTTGTTCAAAACGTAACATGGCGTGAACGTTGTCATCTAATAATCGATTTTCCACAAAGGTAGAAAGATCTGCGCTAACTTGTTCAAGTTGTAGATCTGAAATGAAACGCGCTAAATTATATGCATGGGTACCAATATCTCCTAAGCAACCAGCATTGCCGGATTGGGCTGGGTCGGTGCGCCATTTAGCTTGTTTATTACCCGTTTTTTCTGTGGAGGTAGTCATCCAATCTTGGATATATTCAACTTGAACAAGGCGAAGTTTACCTAGCTTGCCTTCTTGTATCATTTGTCGTGCTTGGCGCACCATTGGGTATGCGGTGTAATTATGTGTTAAAACGAAAAGTCGGTTACTTTGCGTTGCAATGACGTTAAGTTCTTCTGCTTCTTGTAAAGTACATGTCATTGGTTTATCGCAAATTACATGGATTCCTGCTTCAAGAAATGCTTTGGCGATAGGAAAATGCATATTGTTTGGTGTCACGATACTAACGACTTCAATACCATCGCTTCTTTGAGCTTCTTGTTGTGCCATTTCTTGGTAGCTTGAATAACTTCTTTCGGCGGAAATGCCCAATTGCTTCGCTGATTCTAAGCTGCGTATGGGATCTGAATTTAAGGCACCTGCAATTAATTCGTATTGATCATCAATACGTGCCGCAATACGGTGAACACCACCAATGAATGCTCCGACACCACCTCCAACCATACCGAGTCTAATTCTTTTCATGTGGTACTCCTTATAATCCCAAAATTCTTAAATTCGCATCTTGATCTACTGCGCTGTCAGCAAAGTCGTCAAAGGCTTTGTCTGTTACTCGGATGATATGTTTCTTAACAAATTCAGCTCCTTCCTTTGCACCATCTTCTGGGTGTTTTAAACAGCATTCCCACTCGACTACTCCCCAACCGTCAAAGTCGTATTGCGCCAGTTTTGAAAAAATACTATTAAAATCGACTTGGCCGTCACCTAATGAGCGGAAACGACCAGCGCGTTCAGTCCAACTTTGGTAACCACCGTAAACGCCTTGTTGGCCTGTCGGGTTAAATTCAGCATCTTTTACATGGAACAGTTTGATTCGAGAATGATAACGATCGATAAAATCTAGGTAATCAAGTTGCTGTAACACAAAATGGCTTGGGTCGTATAAAATATTGGCTCGAGGGTGTTGATTTACTTCGGCTAAAAACATTTCAAACGTGATGCCATCATGCAGATCTTCTCCAGGGTGAATTTCATAACAAACATCAACTCCTGCATCATCAAACGCGTCTAATATAGGTAACCAACGTTTGGCTAATTCTTTGAATCCAGTCTCGACCAAACCCGCGGGACGTTGTGGCCATGGATACATAAATGGCCAAAGCAGAGCTCCCGAAAAAGTCACGTGAGCAGTCAATCCTAAATTTTTTGAGGCTTTTGCAGCTAACAACATTTGTTCTACTGCCCACTGCTGACGCAAGCTAGGATTGTTATGCACTTCTTTGGGGGCAAAGCCATCAAACATCTCATCATAAGCGGGATGAACTGCCACTAACTGGCCTTGTAAATGAGTTGACAGTTCCGTTAACGTTAAACCTACTTTATCGAGTATGGCCAATACTTCATCACAATAGCTTTGATCCTCTGCTGCGCGTTTTAAATCAAATATTCTTGCGTCCCAAGTAGGAATTTGAACGCCCTCAAATCCAGCCTCAGCAGCCCAACGAGTAATATTTTCTAACGTGTTAAATGGGGGAGTATCATCGATGAATTGAGCTAAAAATAATGCCGCGCCTTTTATTGTTTTCATTTCTAGTCCTCGTAGTTATTGTCGTTATTTTTATGTGTATTTCGCAATAAAACCTGCTAAAATGTAATCGATTTCATACTTATGATTATTTATTGTATGAAAAATGATGTTAATAATTTGTTATTTTTATAGGTGTCTTTTTAATTAAATTGACCAAATCCTAGGCGATTGAATGGTTTTTATCTAATTAATGTTATTAAAATGTGATCTTTATTTCTTTTTATATGACAGAGTCAATCAAGATTGAGAAGTAGGTTTATAAAATTATGTACCATGTAATGTAACCCATTACATTTAGAAAGGTGAGGGTTTATGCCAACAATAAAAGACGTTGCAAAGCTGGCCGGCGTTTCAACCGCAACGGTGTCACGCACAATGATGCATCCTGACAAAGTATCAGAGAAAACAAGACGTAAAGTAGAATTAGCTATCGCGCAATCGGGATTTTCTCCCAATGCTATGGCGAGAAGTTTGCGGCGAAGTGAATCGAAAACAGTAGTAATTATTGTGCCAGATATAGCCAATATGTTTTTTGCTAATATTGTGCGAGGAATACAATCGGTTGCATTGGATCATGGTTATAAAGTGCTATTGGGTGATTCCATTCATACTGTTGAACAGGCAAAAGTATATCTCGACTTAGTCAGTAGTAAACAGGCAGATGGTATTATTTCGTTAACATCGGAGTTGCCAAAAGATATTCGGCAAGGAACATCTATTCCGATGGTGATGGCTTGTGAATACTTTCTGGATTTTCCTATTCCGACGGTTCGTGTCGATAATCGAAGTTCTGCAAAACGTGCGGTGGATTATTTAATTGATATTGGACATTCAAAAATAGGTTGTATTTCTGGTCCGTATGAAAACCCGCTCTGTATAGATCGAAAGGCTGGTTATGCTGATTCTTTAGCTAATGCATCTATAGCATTTGATGAGCAAGCTTTCGAAGAAGGCGATTTTAGTTTTCAGTCTGGATTTTCAGCGTTTATGCGTTTGTATCAAACATATTCAATGACAGCGTTGTTTTGTTTTAACGATATGATGGCACTTGGTGCTATGAAAGCAGCAATGCAATTAGGTGTTAAAGTGCCAGATGAGCTTTCTATTGTAGGGTTTGATGACCTCCCATTTTCTGATTATGTAAACCCCGAACTGACTACGATCAGACAACCACAAGAGAAGATAGGAATTGCTGCAATGCAAGTAATGTTGAAAATTTTAAACGGAGGTAAAGTTCCTCAAGATACAATCATACCCACACAATTACTGGTGAGATCGAGCTGCTCAGTGCCTAAAATTTAGTTCTTATATATCCTACATTGGTCACATTTATTTTTGCTTAGAATGGTATCAGATCACGAAAAATAAAAATCATAATCTGAAAACAAAATCTCTCAAATGAGGAATATATTTTCCTGTTCTAGTTTGTTTATAGCTTTTCGAAAGAGAGCGCCCTACGAAGTAAAAAATAATATAGAAACGGATGACAATGAGGATCTGAATATGAAAAAAATATTAGGCTATATTTGCGTGTTGATGTTGGCGATGACTAGTTTGCCGTCGCTTGCAAAAACGACAATAGGTATGGCAATCGATGATTTACGTTTAGAGCGTTGGCAAAAAGACCGAGATATTTTTGTTGCTAAAGCCGAGGAATTAGGTGCAGAGGTTTTTGTGCAATCGTCAAATGGTAACGAACAAACGCAATTATCTCAGATAGAAAATATGATTTCTCGTGGTGTTGATGTGTTAGTTATCATTCCTTATAACGGCGAAGTGTTAAGTAATGTCGTAAAAGAAGCTAAACGTGATGGAATTAAAGTTCTTGCGTATGACCGATTAATCAGTAACGCAGATATAGATTTCTATTTGTCATTCGATAATGAGAAAGTGGGTGAAATACAAGCGCAAGCCATGCTTGATAAAAAACCAACTGGTAATTATTTCTTAATGGGTGGCGCGCCTACTGATAATAATGCGAAATTGTTCCGCAAAGGCCAGATGAATATTCTTCAACCTAAAATTGATTCTGGTGATATTAATGTTGTCGGCGATCAATGGGTTGATTCATGGTTAGCTGAAAATGCACTGAAAATAATGGAAAATGCGCTGACTGCGACTGAAAACAACATTGATGCAGTTGTGGCGTCAAACGATGCTACTGCGGGTGGTGCTGTGCAAGCGCTTGACGCACAAGGCTTGGCAGGAAAAGTTGCTATTTCAGGTCAAGATGCTGATCTTGCAGCAATACGACGTATTGTTACAGGTACTCAAACAATGACTGTGTATAAATCTATATCTCAACTAGCAAATAAAGCGGCAGAAATAGCAGTACAACTTGCTAACGATGAACAACCTGCGACGAATGCAACATTGAATAATGGCCTTAAAGATGTGCCATCTTGGTTATTAACGCCAGTAGCAGTAGAAAAATCAAATATCGATTCTACTATTATTGCTGACGGCTTCCATTCAAAAGAAGATGTTTATCAAGAATAAAACGAGCAGGGCGCATTAATATAATTTTTATGTTTTATTTCATATTAGTACGCCCTTATTTTTACGTTTTATTAAGGAGTGGATATGCAGCAATTACTAGAAATGAAAAATATTAGAAAATCATTTGGTAGCGTAAAAGCACTGGATGGTATCGATATATCTCTAGCAAAAGGGGAGGTATTATCTTTATGCGGCGAAAATGGTTCTGGTAAATCAACGTTGATGAAAGTTCTTTGTGGTATTTATCCGTTTGGAGACTATGAAGGCGAAATTTATTTTGAAGGTAAACCGGTTCAAGCAAAAAGGATTAAAGAAACTGAATCACTTGGTATTGCCATTATCCACCAAGAACTGACTTTAGTGAAAGAGCTTAGTATTTTAGAGAATTTATTCTTAGGTTCAGAGCTAAGTGATTATGGCGTACTAAATTTTGCCTTAATGCATCAAAAAGCAGTGGGGTTGTTAGATAAGGTCAGTTTGTCTGTTTCTCCCGAAACCAAGGTTGGAGAACTTGGAGTAGGCCAACAGCAACTTGTGGAAATAGCAAAAGCACTGTCTAAAAAAGCTAAACTACTCGTACTTGATGAGCCAACTGCACCATTAACTGAATCAGAAACTAAGATTCTTTTGGATCTTGTTGGTCAGCTTAGAGGCCAAGGGGTGAGCTGTATATTTATTTCTCACAAGTTAAGTGAAGTGAAAGCTATTTCAGATTGGATATCGGTGATTCGTGATGGTAAGCATATCGGTACTCGCGCAGCACAAGATATGACAACAGACGACATAATTACCATGATGGTTGGTCGAGAAATGAAAGAGCTTTTCCCAAGAGAAGCCCACGATATTGGCGAAGAGATTTTTAGCGCAAAAAATGTGTACGCTGCAGATAAAAGTAACCCATCAATTAAAAAACTAAATAATGTCAGTTTTAACTTAAAACGAGGTGAAATATTAGGCTTCTCAGGCTTGGTTGGTGCGGGGCGAACAGAATTGATGGAGTGTATTTTTGCATGTTATCAAGGTCAGCATTCTGGCGAGTTTACATTTAAAGGGCAAAAACTAGTACTTAAAGATAGTAAACAAGCATTAGAGGCTGGGATTGCTATGGTGCCAGAAGATCGTAAAAGACACGGCATTGTTCCCATCATGTCGGTCGGCAAGAATATTTCATTAGCAGGACTAGAGTCATTTACAAGCGCCGGTGTATTAAACCAGACCGCAGAAGATAATGCAGTCTTAGAATCGATACAAACACTTACAGTGAAAACACCGAACGCAGAACTACCTATCAAGAACTTATCGGGAGGAAACCAACAAAAAGCAATTTTAGCTCGCTTTTTGATGATTCAACCTCAGGTTTTAATTTTGGATGAGCCGACTCGAGGTATTGATGTTGGAGCGAAATATGAGATCTATAAACTTATGTTCCAACTGGTGAAGAAAGGGATCAGTATCATTATGGTTTCATCTGAATTACCGGAAGTTTTAGGCATTAGTGACCGCGTTATTGTTATGCATGAAGGCAGAATTAAGGGTGAATTTGTGAATGAAAACTTAACCCAAGAGATGATAATGGATTGTGCCTTGTCAGAAAGTGAAGAGGAAGTAGCATGAATCAGCAAGCAGAAGTGAGTAATTTAGGGGAAGGTAAAACCTCTCTCTTTTCTAAGCTAAAAAAAGCCAATATTCAACTAGTAGTGATGTCCGTTGCGATCATTTTTATTATGCTATTTTTCAGTATCATGACGGATTGGAGCTATCTCAGTCCTAGGAATATTTCTAATTTATTTAGACAGACCGCGATTACTGGTATCCTCGCGATTGGGATGGTCTATGTCATTATTAGTGGTGAGATAGATTTATCCGTTGGCTCGATGATGGGGCTATTAGGGGGCTTGGCTGCTATCATGGATGTTTGGTTAGGTCTCCCTCTAGCTGTAACTATTGTTATTACGTTAGTATCAGGTTTTTTGTTAGGCCTATGGAATGGTTGGTGGGTTGCGTATCGTAAAGTTCCTTCATTTATTGTGACGTTGGCTGGTATGTTGGCTTTTCGCGGAATATTAGTGGGGGTGACTGATGGAACAACCGTTGCGCCAACTTCTGACGCCATGTCTATTATTGGACAAAGTTATTTACCCAATATGGTCAGTTTGACGATTGGTATTGCGGGATTAGTTGCTTATTTTTCATGGCAACAACGTCAAATAACTATGCGGAAGAACTATTCTTTAAGCGTTCCATCTGCTTCGAAAAATATCTCTAAACAAGTGTTGGTCGGCTTAGCGGTATTAGGCATTATTCTATTACTGAATGATTATCGTGGGGTTCCTACGCCAGTTATTATACTATGCAGTTTGTTAATATTGGGGATGTTTGTTTCGACTAAAACCAGTTTTGGTCGCCGAATTTATGCGATAGGAGGTAACATCGAAGCCAGTCGCCTGTCGGGGATTAATGTTGAAAAAACCAAACTTTCTGTCTATGCAATCAATGGTATTTTAGTTGCGGTTGCTGCGCTTATTTTAAGCTCGAGATTAGGTGCCGGTTCCCCATCCGCAGGGAATATTGCAGAGTTAGATGCAATTGCAGCTTGTGTAATTGGTGGCGCAAGTATGGCTGGTGGAGTAGGTACGGTTATAGGAGCAGTCGTTGGCGCGTTCATTATGGCATCACTTGATAACGGTATGAGCATGATGGATGTTCCGACATTTTGGCAATATATCGTTAAAGGTAGTATTTTATTGTTAGCGGTGTGGATGGATAGTGCAACGAAGAACAAACAATAAATGCTTTAAATAGTCGATAACTAGTATTAAAAACCATAAAACGGAGCAAATAAATGCTCCGTTTTTTACTGTTATTTTTAAACCACTTTATGGAATGTTAAAATTACACGTGGTTTAAAAATAAGTGAGTTTACTCGGATAAAAAGGAATCGCGGTACTCTTTTGGCGTTCGACCTAGATTTTTCTTAAATACAGTGTACATGTATTGCAAGGAAGGATAACCACATAACTCAGAGATTTCTATAATAGGCAATGAAGTGTTCTTTAATTGATTACATGCTCTTTGCAGTTTTGAATTGTGTATCTCTTGGTGAATTGAGTGGCCTCTTTCTTCTTTGAAGCGTACTTCCATATTAGAGCGAGATATGCCGACATAATCCAGCACTTGATCCACCTTTATCCCTTTGCACGCATTGTGACGAATAAAGTGCATAGCTTGAATTACATGTGGGTCTTTCAATGCTTGATAGTCTGTACTTTGCCTCTCGTGGATCTTTGTGGGGGGTATTAACACACGTGCATGCTTTGTTTCTTGAATCATTGAACCAAGTGTATGATTTTCTATTTGTTTGTGCAGAATTTTTGCCGCACGATAGCCCATCTCTTTACAACCTTGAGCGACAGAACTTAACGATACTCGAGTTAAAAAACGAGCGAGTTCTTCATTATCAATACCAATAACAGACACTTTGTCTGGTACGAGTATATTGAGTTGTTCGCACACTTGAAGTATGTGTCTGGCTCTTGAATCTGTTACAGCAATAATACCGATGGGGACAGGTAATCGTTGCAACCAGTCTGCTAACCGGTTCATGTCATATTGCCAAGTTTGTGAATTGGTTTCATTGCCTTGATATATCGATCCGGAATATCCTTCTCTCTCGATTATACGAGTAAAGGCCAATTCTCTTTCGAGCGCCCAACGATTTCTTGTATCTGATGGGCTGCCATAGAATGCAAAGTTCTCTAACCCTTTTTCTTTTAAATGTAGGAATGCTAGCTCAACTAGTGCTTCATTATCTGTTGCTACATAAGGCACATCGGGGTAATCAGCTTTATTAGTATAGGAACCACCAACACCAACAACTGGTATATCTGAGCCTTCGAGTAAATTTTGAATATCTGGATTATCAAAGTCGGCAATGATGCCATCACCACTCCATGTATGGAAGTTTTCCAAATGAGTGACGAAGTCCTCTTCTAAAAAAATATCCCAAGCGCATTGAGAAGCTTGCAAATATTCGCCAATACCTTCGATGACCTGACGGTCGTATGTCTTATTAGCATTAAAAAGCAATGTTATACGATAACGGTTATTCATGATATTGGTATGTACTCTGGTGTGTAATGGTTAAATATCTGTTCGTTAAATAGAAGAATACTCAAGCGATAATATGTAAATACAATTACGATGATTAATTATTTCTGAATATGATATCAAGTAGAACTTTAAGAGGGTGTGATCACTAACGCAGTCATGAAATCTGTGAAGGAGAGTGTTAAAAAACATAATTGAGCAAAATCATCTCTCAGGTCATATTTATAGCGAATAAATCTACCACTTAAAACGCACTGGCTTGATACTTAGTTTATTAAAAATAGAAAACGTACGCATTCAAGCAAGAGCCAAAATGTTATTTATAAGATTAAGGAAAGGCTATGTATATCGGAATTGATTTGGGTACATCTGGGGTTAAATCAGTGGTGATGTCAAAGGAAGGAACGATTCTCGCATCATATACTGCACCGCTTTCAATATCTCGTCCTCATCCATTATGGTCAGAACAAGACCCTCAAGATTGGTGGCATGCCACGTGCGATACTATTCATGGACTTGCAACCCAAGTTGATATATCAGCGGTAAAAGCCATTGGTTTATCTGGTCAGATGCACGGAGCAACGTTATTGGATAAACGCGGCGAGGTTATTCGTCCTGCGATATTATGGAATGATGGACGTTGTGAAGCAGAATGCCACGAGCTTGAAAGTTTAGTGCCAAATAGTCGTGCAATCACTGGTAATATTATGATGCCAGGATTTACGGCACCGAAACTAAAGTGGGTGGCAAATCATGAACCAGATGCTTTTAAACAAATCTATAAAATTTTGTTACCTAAGGACTATTTGCGTTTTAAAATGACAGGGGACTATGCATCGGATATGTCCGACTCGGCGGGAACGTGTTGGCTAAATGTTGCAACGAGAGATTGGAGTGACGATTTACTTGTGGCGACAGGGCTTACACGCCAGCAAATGCCTGCATTGTTTGAAGGAAGTGCTGTAACCGGGACATTGTCAAAAGACATCGCATCATCGTGGGGAATACGGTGTGTACCAGTGGTTGCAGGTGGTGGTGATAACGCAGCAGGTGCAGTGGGTGTTGGCATTATTAAACCGGGACAAGCGATGCTTTCATTAGGTACTTCAGGAGTGTATTTTGCAGTGAGTGATGGTTTTGTTTCGAATCCTGATTCGGCATTGCACAGTTTTTGTCATGCTCTGCCTAAAACTTGGCATACTATGTCGGTTATTTTAAGTGCCGCATCTTGTTTGTCTTGGGCTGCAGAGCTTACAGGATTTGATGATGTGGGCAAAATGCTCGTAGATGTTGAAAATAATGCGGTTCGAGATTCAAACGTGATTTTTTTGCCATATTTATCTGGAGAACGCACGCCACACAACGATCCTAATGCTAAAGGTGTTTTCTTTGGCATGACACATACCACGACCAAATTAGAATTGGCGCAAGCAGTGTTGGAAGGGGTTGGTTTTGCCTTCGCCGATGGCTTTGATGCATTGCACGTGACTAACTTTGTTCCTGAAGAAATATCACTTATAGGTGGTGGTGCTCGCAGTGAATACTGGCGACAGATGTTAGCGGATATTGTTGGTTACCCATTGGTGTATCGAAAAGGAGGAGATGTAGGGCCTGCATTAGGGGCCGCGCGCTTGGCGATATTAGGTACAGACAAAGAGGCAACACTTGAAAAGGTTTGCCCAGTACCAGATTTGATTCAGAGTCATGAGCCTAATGCGAGTATGGATGAATACTACAAAGCTAAGCGGGAAAAATTTCAAACACTTTATACAAGAATTAATGATTTGTTCTAGTGCTTGATGTTAATGTTCTTTTAACATATTTGTAATATAGGCGTTGAAGGAACCAACATATTTGAGCAATCGGTTTTTGACGTTAAGTATCGTGGTCTTTCACTATGTGAATAATAGAGATAAGATCACAAGTAATGTAATAAAAGCATTCAATCTTATACTGTGATGAAATATAAGTAGGATTAAATTCGAAAATGAGGCTAGGCAGAAATTCTACAGTCTCGTTATGAGTCTTTAAACTTCGAGTAATGGAGGGACTTTTATGGCTGATTATTTAGGTTCTTGTTTGTGTGGAACGGTGAGCTTTTCGATAAAAGGAGAGTTTGATAGTTTCTATTTGTGCCACTGTCATTATTGCCAAAAGGATACGGGATCGGCACACGCGGCAAATCTATTTTCACAGTCTGCTCAATTGGTTTGGCAATCGGGTTTCGATGCTGTAACGTCCTTTACGCTTCCTGATACTCGTCATAGTAAAAGTTTTTGCAAGTTCTGTGGTTCAGCACTGCCAAATACTCAGAATGAAGGGTTGCTCGTTGTCCCCGCCGGATGTCTGGACACGGATATTTCCATGTTGCCAACTGCGCAGATTTTTTCGTCCTGTAAAGCTTCTTGGGCTGCTGAGTTAGACCGCGTGGCGCAATTTGAGGGATTGCCGGAATGATTTGCCATTAAGAGACAGATTTCCTCCTGATGTCATCCGGCAGACCATTTGGTTGTCCTGCCGAGAGATAAGGGGGTTGTTTGATTGATGTTGAGTCTAAGGTTTAACAATTTAAACAGCCGCTTGTAAAATTACGGTTACATCACGAGCCAAACGGTATGGTCAGTGATTTGGGCAGAATTACGCTAATCTACCTAACTTTAAAGAAAAATAGATCCATAACCTAAGCCAAATATGATGACCAGTGTTGGGTGCCATTTTAATTTTTCCAAAGTAATGGCTGCGAATATAAACAAAGCGATGAAGTGAAGTGGAAATTCAGTTACGCCATGAGCTAAAAGCTTAAAAGTTAACATAGCCATTAGAGTAGTTACGACAGGCAATACCCATTGACTCATTGCTTTAACTTTTGGTGAGTCGCGGAATTGATAAAGTAGCCTTAGAGCAACTAACATGATGATAAGTGTTGGTGCAATAGTAGCGAAAAGGGCAATAATAGCACCTAGAATTCCACCAACCTGATAACCTATATATCCGGCCATTTTAGTTGCTATCGGACTTGGTAGCGCGTTGCCTAATGCTAAAATTTCTGAAAACTGGGTAGTTGTCATCCATTGATAATTACCAACAACCTGTTCTTCTATTAAAGGAATAATTGCTGGCCCACCACCATATCCGATGATGTTTGGGATAAAAAAGGCGAGAAAAATAGTTAAGTAAATCACGATTAGAACCCCATTTGTTAAACCGTTTTTTCAGGTTTAAATATTGCAGCAATTAGAAGGCTAAAGATAATGATGCCTGAATGTATATTTACGAAGTAAATCAGAACTAAAGCTATAATACTCATCGTAGAGGCTGTAACGAGCCCAAGACATTTATAGCCTTTATTGAAGAAATCCAGCGTTAATTTGGTTAACATCCAACTGACAACAGGTATAACGCCATTTGCCATGCCTGTAACCCAGGGCATATCACGATATTGATTTAGCAATGAGAGGCCCAATATCATAACGATTACTATTGGGATTGTTATCGCAATAACCGCCAGAAACATACCAGTATAACCTGAAATTTTGTATCCGATATAGCCAGCCATTTTGGTTGCTATCGGGCCAGGTAATGTGTTTCCTATCGCTAAGACGTTAGAAAACTCATCATCACTCATCCAGTTATAACGTTTGACGACTTCATTATGGACTAACGGGATCATTGTTGGACCACCACCAAAACCAAACAAGTCGATGCGAAAAAAAGCATTAAAAATATTGATAAAAGTTGTCATTGAGTTTTGACCATTAAGTTTGTCTTTAAGCCTGCTAGTTAAGTGGTTTAATCACTAACTGAAATTGCTTTCGCGGAGTGGCGTATATGTTCTTCAAGTGTTTTTAGTGCAGCTGGGATATCACGTTCTAGCACTAAGTTCTTCAGTTTTAGATGATATTCAACGCTGGTGTTTCGTGAAAATTGAAAGCTCACACTATACCGACGATAACGGTCAAACTGAGCGTTCAAGCTTTTGACGAAAAAAAGCAACCACTCAGACTCAGAGCCAGACAATAGCGCTTGATGGAACTTATCGTGGACCAAGTCGAGTTTATCCCGGCTTTCCTGTGAAATATCACGGTCTTCGTGTACGGTTTTTTCTTGTTGGCTCAACATATGGTAAGCGGCAACAACTCGGCTTTCCCATTCCATATCACCTTTTTCGATGGCCATCTTTAAAGCCATACATTCAAGATTAATCCGAGTTTCAGTTATATCTTCAAACTGTTTACTTGACATCTCGGGTACTCTAAATCCACGCTGACCTGAGTTGATGAGTAATTGACTTTCAGCTAGGCGAGATAGAGCTTCTCTTAAAGGGCTATTTGTTTTATATGTAAAAGGGGAGATTATAGCCACCTAATGGATTCATCGTTTTGCTATAAACATAAATTCATAAATTATTTGGAAACAGCGGCCTCTGATAACTTGCTTAACACACCCGATATTTTGCCAATGACTTCATCACAACCCTTTATATCATGACGCTTCATCAAGTAATTAGGATTATTGTAGGTAAGCCACACCTTATTGTTTTCATCTTCATTTACCATTACCTTCTGTGGTAAATCAATAGCGACATTTTGAGCACATTGCATTAACGGCGTTCCAACATTTGGATTACCAAAAATGATAACTTCTGTTGGGCGTAACTTTAGATCTACGTTGCTGGCATTTTGTTGATGATCAATTCTTGTAAATACAGTTAACCCTTTGCTTTTCGCAATATTTTCAAAACGGTCAGCCGTTTCTTTTACCGAATAATCACTTTCATATTTGACTAAACCGTCAGAAGCCGCCAATGAAAATGATGCGAAAGATAGGATGATACTTAATGATACTAATTTTTTCATGTCTATACCTTTACTAGTTAACGTATTTGAATATATGTTTCGCCTAAAGCCGTAGGTAGTAAGTGGACTAAAATAGTCGGCTATAAAGTACAGTGTAGCCAACCATTGTCGTTCTGTTTTGTGGTGTTTGTGATATTTTCAATTTCTGTAATATTAGCACCATTGTAAATATCAAAAATGTACCTTGTTACTGTGCTAATAACTCGCGTCTCACAATGTCAGTTCCAGCGGTTAGCGCCTGCAGTTTCGCGCGTGCGATATCTCGAGGGAGAGGAGCCATTCCACAGTTTGTACATGGGTAGATTTTGTCAGCATCTATATATTTAAGTGCTTCACGTAGTGTTTCTGCTACGGCTTCTGGTGTTTCGATAGTGTGGGTGGCAACATCAATTGCCCCGACCATTACCTTTTTGCCGCGTAATAGTTCTAGTATATCCATTGGTACGCGCGAGTTATGGCATTCCAGAGAGATGATGTCGATATTCGATTGTTGTAGTTTAGGAAACACTTGTTCGTATTGACGCCATTCATTTCCTAGTGTCTTTTTCCAATCAGTGTTAGCTTTAATCCCATAGCCGTAACAAATGTGGACAGCAGTTTCGCATTTTAGACCCTCGATTGCTCGCTCAAGTGCAGCGATACCCCAATCATTAACGTCATCAAAAAATACGTTGAACGCTGGCTCATCAAATTGAATAATATCCACGCCCGCGGCCTCAAGCTCTTTCGCCTCTTCATTTAGAATTTTAGCGAACTCGAATGCTAATTGTTTACGGCATTTATAATGCGCATCATACAGAGTATCAACCATGGTCATAGGCCCAGGCAATGCCCACTTAATTTGCTTGTCTGTTTGTGAGCGTAGGAATTTTGCATCTTCAACAAATACGGCTTTTTGTCGAGAGACCGGTCCGACAACGCTTGGTACACTGGCCTCGTATCGGTTGCGAATTGTTACTGTTTTACGATTTTCAAAATCCACGCCATTTAAGTGCTCAATAAAAGTGGTGACAAAGTGTTGACGTGTCTGCTCTCCGTCGCTCACGATGTCTGTTCCTGCGAGCAATTGCTCCTGTAATGCAACGCGAAGCGCGTCATGCTTTCCATCAATAAGTTCTTGTCCTTGTAACTTCCAAGGAGACCAAAGCACCTCTGGTTGAGCTAGCCAAGTTGGTTTAGGTAAGCTGCCAGCGGTCGAAGTGGGGAATATTTTTTTCATAATTTAAGTCTTTGTATTATCTCGTGAAGGATTAAACGTTCTGAGTGGACCATTGTTCAAGAATTGATTGATAAGGCTTGATGAAAACTTGTTCAACAAACTTACCTTGTTCTATGGCCAGTCGAGTGCGCTCTTCACGGTCATAAACAATATTAGTTAGAGAATGGGAATCACTGTTCAAGTTTGCTTGATAATGTTCGCCTGCGATTGTTTTGGCAAAATAGATCTCAGGACGGTAGATTTTTTGGAATGTTTCCATTGTGCTAATGGTGCTGATCAGCTCCAAATTGGAGTAATCGTTTAGTAGATCACCAAAAAAGAAAAAGGCAAAGGGGGCGACGCTATTTTTGGGCATAAAGTAACGAACTTGCAAGCCCATTTTTTGAAAGTACTGCTCCGTTAACGATGATTCATTCGGTGTGTATTCAAAACCAAGAATAGGGTGCTCGTTTTGGGTGCGGTGGTACACTTTGCTGTCTGAAACGCTCAAACAAATGACAGGCGATTTAGTGAAATTTTGCTTGTAAGCTTCTGAGTTGACAAAAGACTTGAATATGTTGCCATGTAAAATGCCAAAGTTTTCTGGTACCGAAAAGGTCGATTTGTCTTTATTGTGATTTAGCAAGCGTACGCTAAAGTCGTAATCACGCACGTACGAAGAGAAGTTGTTACCTACGATACCTTCAATACGTTGATTGGTTTTACGATCGATGACCCAAGTCTTTAGTATTTCAATTGATGGAATCGCTTCACTCGCTTCGTTTATTTTGATGTCTGCCGAAACGATTTCGAGCTCTACCGCGTAACGATCACCCGTTGGGTTATCCCAACAAGCTAATTCATTAAAACGGTTGTTAATCATATTTAATGCATTACGTAAGTTCTGCTTACGGTGCTGGCCACGTGCTAAATTTGCAAAATTAGTCGTGATACGAGTGTTGTCTGATGGCTGATAATTTTCATCTAGACAAGTCTTTTTAATTGTAAACGTAAAATTTTGAGTCATAGGTGTGGTGCTCAGTTTGCTATAGATGAATCAGGACCATCTATCGTTAAATTCATAACTAATTTATAACTGGCGTACTACATGATTAACAATGGTATTACTTAATGCATATTATGAAATGAATTCATGATCGGAATAGTTAAATGAAAAAGCATCAATTCAGACAAGGAGTTTTAGAACCGCTGTTAATACCATCGCGTTGCTTAACCTGTCTACGTGGTTTCGCCCCCTTTACTACCGATCAGATTTTTGCGCCGCTTAACGTTATGAGCGTTGCTATCTTTCCGTTATTCTAATTAAGTCTTATTTTTGTCACGATTTAGTCATGGTCAAATAATATAAGTGCCACCGAATCGACATATATAACCTATATCTTCGTATGAAACTTAAATTAGATTCAAATGAATATATGGAATTGCGTCAACAAAAGATTATGGAGTTACTTAACGAGCAGGGGAGTTTGTTCACCGATGATTTATCCAATAAGTTTAAGGTAACGACACAAACGATTCGTCGCGATATCAATGAACTGTGCAAATCAGGGCTTGCTCGTAAGCAGCACGGTGGTGTCACGCTACCTCCAACGCGCGACAATATTTCTATTTCTGACCGCACGGTAACCAACGTGCTTGTTAAGCAGAAAATTAGTAGCGCAGCTTTATTAGAAGTAGAGTCTGGTCAAACGGTATTTCTTAGTTACGGTTCAAGCGTCGCACAATTTGCGAGATCGCTACCACAAGATATCCCACTTACTGTTGTCACTAATAACCTTGATGCGTTGGCATATCTTACTAATTTACAAAATATTGAAGTGTGGGTAGCGGGCGGATGCCTTCGGCATCAACATCGAGATCTGTCTGGCATATATACAAAAAATTTCTTTGAGTCGTTTCGTGCAGACGTTGCTATTTTGGGGATTGGTGGAATATCAAGTAAAGGCGAACTACTCGAGTTTCAATTCACTGAAGGTGAGTTGACAAAAGCAATGTTAAACAACAGCCGCAAGAGTGTTTTATTGGCTGATTCAAGTAAGTACTTGCGAAATGCCAGCGTTTGTATTTCTTCACTCGAAGATATTGATGTTATGTACACCGATTGTCAAAGCATCGAATTAGCGAATCTTTGTCAAGCTCAAAGTGTTCAGTTAAATATTGTTGAGGTTAAATCATGAGTTATCTCGTAATTAAAAACCTTAACAAGCAATTTGATAATGTGACCGCCATCGATACCTTGAATTTAGATGTACAAAAAGGAGAGTTTATCGCTCTACTCGGCCCTTCGGGTTGCGGTAAGTCGACATTGCTTAGAATACTTGCGGGCCTAGAGACTCCTTCATCTGGTGCTATCACAATTGATGGGATTGATGTTACCCATCTATCGCCTTCAAAACGCAATATCTCTATGGTGTTTCAATCTTATGCGTTGTTTCCTCACTTATCGGTGAAGGAAAATATTCTGTTCGGCCTCAAAGCTCGTGGTGTAAAAAAATTGGAATGCGAATCGCGTTTGCGCCATGTTCTGGAATTGGTATCGTTAACGGAGCAACAACATCGTTTACCTGGTCAGTTGAGTGGTGGACAACGACAACGAGTGGCACTTGCTCGTTCAATTGTTAGTAAACATCCAATTTGTCTCATGGATGAACCATTATCAAATCTTGATGCAAAGCTCCGCACTGAAATGAGAGCCGAAATACGAGAGTTACAACAATCGTTAGGATTAACACTTATCTATGTAACTCACGATCAAGTTGAAGCGATGTCGATGGCCGATCGAATTGTATTGCTTAGTCAGGGAAAAGTGCAACAAGTTGGCACTCCGCAAGATTTGTATAACCAACCTCAAAATACCTTCACCGCACGCTTTATCGGCTCACCCGCGATGAATGTTTTCTCATTACCTAATTGCTCGAATGAGATAGGAGTAAGACCAGAAAATATAATGCTTAGTGATGAGGGAATATCTGGACAAGTGATTCATACCGATTATCACGGGGACAGTACGTTATTAAAAGTACGTCTACTTAATGATTCTGATGTATTTGTCAAAGTGGAACGCTGGCAAAAATTTAAAAAAGGTCAGCTAGTCAATCTTACTTGGGACCCATCAGATCAGCATGAGTTCTGTAAGGAAAATGGTTATGCCGTTATCCAAAAATAACCAAACGATTTATACCACCAACCCCTTCAATTTTATACGGAGATAATGTTATGGATTTCAAGAGAAAACTATCGTTAGTCGGAATCGCCGCGAGTCTAACGACGTTAAATGTTAATGCTGAACAAATTAATTTAACTATGTATTACCCTGTTTCAGTTGGCGGACCATTAACGAAAGTTGTCGACAGTATGGTTGATGCGTTCGAAGCGGAAAACTCAGGTGTTGATGTAAACGCGATTTATGCGGGTAATTATAACGACACTCGTGTTAAAGCTCTGGCAGCATTGAACGCGGGGGAATCAGTCCAAACATCAGTAATGTTCTCGATAGATTTATTGGCGCTCAAGAGTAATGATGTAATACGCCCATTCGATGACTTTGTTAAAACAGAAGATGATCAGAAATGGTTAGATAGTTTTTATCCTGCATTGATGGAAAATGGCATGCTAGATGGTAAAACTTACGGTATCCCATTTCAACGTTCAACTATCGTTATGTATTACAACAAAGATGCATTTAGCGAGGCGGGTCTAGATCCTGAGCAACCTCCTAAAACATGGGAAGAGATGGTAGAAGTCTCAGCCGCACTGATTAAAAAATCTGAAAACGGTGATACAGAGCGTTGGGGAGTAATGATCCCATCAACAGGGTATCCTTATTGGATGTTTGGCGCACTTGCTAAACAGCAAGGTGAAACGCTGATGAATACCTATGGAACAAAAGTAAACTTTAATTCAGAGCGTATGATCGAGGCGTTGCAATATTGGAGTGACCTAGGAACTAAATATAATGTCATGCCTCAAGGCACAATAGAGTGGGGCACGCTGCGTCAGGAATTTCTTGAGCAGAATACCGCGATGATGTGGCATTCGACTGGAAACTTGACCGCAGTGATGAATAACGCGACCTTCGATGTTGGAGTTGCACAACTTCCTGCGCATGTTGAAGCCGGTTCACCAACAGGTGGTGGTAATTTTTATCTAATTAATAGTGGTACAGAAGCAGAACAACAAGCTGCTTATCGATTAGTAAAATTTATGACATCACCAGAACGTAGCGCAGAATGGAGTATTGCAACCGGTTATGTAGGGGTTAGCCAAGCCTCATATGATACTCCGAAGATGAAGCAACATGTTGATAAATTGCCTCAAGCGCTAGTGGCACGAGATCAGCTAAAAGTTGCAACGGCTGAGCTTGCAACCTATGAAGCTGGTCGAGTTCGTCGAGTACTCGATGATGCAATTCAAGCGACTCTCACCGGAGAAAGTACAGCTAAAGAGGCACTAAATTCAGCACAGTCTCAAGCTGAAAGGATTCTACGCCGCGCGAATCGTGGTTGATAATTGACGAATAATAGCTGGTAGTCACGTATCTACCAGCGAATCGAATAGAGTTGACTATGATACAAAAAATTCAAACTTCAAATGCTGCATTTGCTTGGTTGTTGTTGTTACCAGCAGTGGTATTAATGAGTTGTTTCACTTACCTTCCTGCCGGTAACGCATTTTACACCAGTATATTTTCGGATGTGCCGGGCAATGATAATGCTTTTGTACTTGTCGATAATTTATCCGACTTGTCTCACGACCCAGTCTTTTGGAAAGCGTTGATTAATAACTTTTGGTACGGTTTGATTACGGTTCCTATTTCTATGATTTTGGCGTTAACCATGGCGCTTTGGGTCAATGAGAAGTTTATTGGGCGAAGTCTTCTACGTCTTTCTTTTTTTCTTCCTACTATGTTACCTATGGTTGCGGCTGCCAATGTCTGGCTATTTTTCTATTCTCCTAATATAGGATTATTTAATCGAGTCTTATCCATTTTTGGAGTGCAAGGAGTGAACTGGTTGGGTAATCCGGATACGGCGCTGGGGGCTATTATGTTACTCGCAATCTGGAAAGAAGCAGGATTTTTTATGATCTTTTATCTCGCCGCATTACAAGCGATTCCGAGTGAACTCAATGATGCTGCTAAAATTGAGTCGCCTAGTTATTTTTATCGTTTACGTCGATTTATTCTGCCAATTCTAGGGCCAACAACACTGTTTGTGCTTATAAATGCAGTTATCAATGCGTTCAAAGTCGTCGACCACTTGTTCATATTGACTAAGGGGGGGCCAAATAATGCGAGCACATTACTACTGTATTATATTTATGAAACAGCTTTCGCTTTTTTCGATCAAGAGTATGCAGCAATCTTAACTATGGTATTACTAACAATACTTGCGACGTGTTCCGCTATTCAATTCTTTTTAAGCAGTAAGCAGGTTCATTACCGATGAGTATTCTCACTATTCACCAAATTCAGCAAGTTAGAGCATTCAATTTAGTTCGTTATGCAAACTTATTGGCCGCATGGGTCGTAGGTGTCTTGTGGGTTTTGCCTTTACTTTATATGGTATGGGCGGCGTTTCATACCGGATCCGATATGATCTACTTGGATTTAAGTGCCGATTGGTCATTGACAAATTTTCACCAAGCTTGGGAAATGGCGCCCTTTATCCGCTATATCTGGAATACATTTGCTACGGTGACTTTGCTTTTAGTTTGTCAAATTTCAATTTGTACTTTGGCTGCTTTTGCGCTTGCTCGTGTCGAATTTAAAGGCCGTTCGATGGTCTTTGCTTTTGTGCTGATACAGCTAATGGTTATGCCTGAAGCGTTGGTTTCAGAGAACTACCAAATGGTAGCGAACTTTGACGCAATAGATACCTATATGGGAATTGCTTTACCTTATATTGCCAGTGCGTTTGGTATATTTTTATTGAGACAGACTTTTATGCAAGTTCCCCAAGAACTTGAAGACGCTGCGCGTGTGGAAGGGCTAAACCGTCTAGCCATTTTATTTAAGGTGTATGTCCCCTTAGCAAAACCCACATATCTCGCTTACGCGTTGGTTTCATTGAGTTATCACTGGAATAACTTTCTCTGGCCATTAATTGTCACTAACACCGTAAATAGTAGGCCAATTACTGTGGGTTTAGCACTGTTCGGTTCCCCAGAAGTTGGGGTCGATTGGGGCATTCTCAGCGCAGGAACATTAGTCGCAATATCTCCGTTGTTAGCGATTTTTCTTATCTTTCAACGTCAGTTTATGCAATCGTTCATGAATGCCGGATTAAAATAATATGAAAATTATCAGTTGGAACGTACAAAATGGAGTCGATGCGTACGCAAAAAATCAACTAGAGAAACAATATTGCTATTTGCGACAGCAAGAAGCGGATGTTATTGCACTCCAAGAAGTTGATGGCGAATATTTTATTGGTCTGAAACAGATGCTGAAGGAATATGATTGGCATTTGGCCGACGCGATTACGTATTATGAGGATGACCAACTCAAACGGTTTGGCAATGTAATTGGAGCGAAAAAAGGGACGATTTTACAATGGCGAGCTCATTGTTTATTGCCCACTGCTACTAATAGCCCTCAACATATGACTCGCTCAGTCGGAGAAATTGTCGTAAAAATAGATGACAATATTATTAGAGTATTAACTTGTCATCTGGAGTTTTATTGCCAAAAACAACGTAGATATCAAATAGAACAGATAGACCAAATTGTACAAGCGGCCACAGTCCTGAATGATTGTCCTAGTGGTGCAACTGAAGGATTGTATAAACCTTTGCCGTTGCCCGTGGATGTTATCATTTGTGGTGATTTAAATCTGACCGATGATTCCGTAGAGTACCGTGATCTGATTGACACAAATACGCGATGGTTTGATTTAGCACCACTCGATGCGAAGCCAACTTGTGGACTATTTGATACTCAACAGTGGCAAAATGGCGCGGATAGACGTGACTATTTCTTTACTAATAACTCAGGGCTTAAAGGTGAAGTGTGGACCGATATTAAGACCAGTTTATCTGATCATCAACCTATCTTTTTCCAGACATCAAACTTATGAATTTCAATAATAGACCAGAAATTATTTTTACCGATGTTGATGATACTTTGACTCTTAATGGTGAACTGCCTGTCTCTACGTTAGTTGCACTCTATCGGCTTCGAGCGGCGAATATTTTGGTTATTCCGGTTACAGGCGCATGTGCTGGTTGGTGCGATCAAATTGCACGTTTGTGGCCAGTTTCAGCGGTAATTGGTGAAAATGGCGCATTTTGCATTGAAAAGAGTAAAAATGGGCTTAAGTATATCGATACGCAAAGTGAACAACAAAGGCAACAAAATTATCAACATCTTAAACGAGTGGCCAACAAAGTATTATCCCAAAACTCTTCGTTGGGTGTGGCTCAGGATAATGCTTACCGACGGTATGATTTAGCAATTGACTATAATCAGCAGTGCAAAGGGACAACGGAATACCAGTTAAAGCTTGCTTTAGATTTGATTCATTCGGAAGGCATAAGAGCGACTGCCAGTTCTATCCACATAAATATTTGGAAAGGTGAGCATGATAAAAAACATGGCGCACTTTTATGGCTTGACCGACATTATCCCCATTGGACGTTAGACAGAATTAAACAGAAATGTGCTTATATTGGAGATTCTTTGAATGATGACGCTATGTTTGGATTTTTTAATAATACGATTGCAGTAGCGAATATTGCTCCATATCTAGAAAAACTACAGAATCGACCAAATAAAGTACTTTCGTTACCGGGTGGGGAGGGGTTTGCTGAATGGGTAGATGAGATTTTATCCGACTCGAATAACTAAACCTAAAAAGGGGAACGAAGCTGGTTTTGCAGTCATTGTAACGAAAACTCTCTAAAACTTTATCAACGAAATATCCACTACCCGTATTTGCCATCATCCCATAGCACTTTTGTCTTTTATAGTTTTAATAGGTAGCGCCCTACAAAGGTATTTATTTAACGTTGAATTACGATATTGAGGCTCTGCAAGAATTCGTCTTTACTCCCTTTGAAGAAGAACACAATGTGACGATAGAACTCGATCTAGGTCGCGATGGAGATAGATACACCAAGCTAAAGAATGAGATTGATATTACCGATATTGATGTATTTCTTGCTACCCAAGCGACAGCGCAAAAGGGTATTGAGGATGGTCTTTTTGCTAGTATGAATAAGGCTGACTTGAAAAATTATGACAGTTTGTTTGAACTGACTAAAAACCCCAACGGTGAGACTTATGGCCCTTCTTATACCGTAAATAGACTCAGAGTAGCGGGAAATTCAGACAACATTCCTTCAACTTGGGCGGAAATCCTTGCAGACCATGATAGCAAGGTTGCTATCCCTCATATGACATCAACCTTCGGCCCGATGGTTCTTTACGGAGCCGGCGAGGTTTCTGGTGATGCTTCAGAAAATATTGCTGCAATTGAAAGTTGGGTATCTAGCGGAAAGGTTCACGCTTATGTGAGTACTTTCAGTACAAGAAGAGCGGTTATCAATGGCGAATTTGATTACGCTTTGCTGGCTGATTTTGGATACACGCCCGACTTAAATTGGGGTGATCTGGATAAAGTTATGCTTAATAGCAATACGGTTAACATAGTGAAGGGAAGTAAGAATAGTGACCTTGCTATGGAATTTATCGACTTCTTACTTTCTGAACAAGTACAGAAAGAGTCGTTGGATCGTGGAATCGATTCTCCTGTAAATAAAAATGTTAAATTTGAAGAAAGTCAGGAAAATGTTAAAACCAACCTTGCTTCTTTCCCCAATGCGGTGATCACTGATATTGGCCTAGTTAATGAAAATAGAGCAACTTGGGTTGCTAAATGGAATGAGCTGTTTACAGAATAAACCATGAAAATACTAATCAAGAATATAACCATTATTACAATGAATGATAGTCTTGATATTTTAAAGAATGCGAATATCTCCATCGTAAATGATGAAATATCTCGCATTTTTTTTGATGAAATATCTGACGATTATGATCAAGTTATCGATGGAACGGATAAACTGTTGCTTCCCGGTTTTATCAATACCCACACGCATGTTCCCATGACTGTATTTAGAGGGCTAGGAGACGATATGAAAGATCGTCTTACCAAGCTGCTATTTCCTTTAGAAAATGCATGCCTGAATGACGACATTGTATATGCCTCATCACTTTTAAGTCTCTCTGAGATGTTACTGAGTGGAACGACATGTTTCGCTGATATGTATACTTTTACTGAGGCAACAGCCAAAGCATCAAATGAGTTAGGGTTAAGAGCCTTTATTGGGCAAGGGATTACAGACGAGCGATCAGGGGAACAGCTTAACGCTGATCACGGCTTTGAATTATTTGAAAAATTTATCGAAAATCATCGCGATAATCCCCTTATAAATGGTGCTCTAGCACCTCACTCTGTTTACATGACCTCTGAGCCTCTATTAAAAAAATGTAGAGAGCTGTCGGATAAGTATGAAGTACCTTTTCTGATTCACTTGGCAGAGCAGCCGTGGGAAGCAGACCCTTATCTAGCAGAGCATGGATCAGTGATTAAATATCTTGATAACATTGGTGTAATCAACAAGCGATTTATTGGTGCTCACGGCATACTTGTCGATGATGAAGATATGAAGGTTCTAGCCAATGCAGGGGCTTCTATTTCACACTGTCCAGCAGGCAACAGTAAAAGTGGCAGACCTATTGCTCCAGTTCGTGAATACATTGAACAAGGCGTGAACATAACCTTAGCAACAGATGGTCCTATGAGTGGGAATCATATGGATATGATGAGTGTTATGAATTGTGCGCCAAAAATGCAGAAAGTGAAATATCTAAACAGGGAGTTATGTCCTGCTAAAGAGATCTTGAAAATGGCAACGATTAACGGAGCCAAGGCACTGAATATAGATCATCTCGTCGGTAGTATCGAGGTTGGCAAGAAAGCTGATTTTATGGTGATCAACCCTCAAACCATAAACATGCTTCCTCTCTACGATTATTATGCCGCCATCGTTTATGCTATGCAGCCACAAAACATACAACATGTGTTTGTTAATGGAGAACTGAAGGTTAAAGATTCAAAACTCGTTAAAACAAATGAAGATAAAGTTATTCAGAAGTTTATGTCTGCCTTTGACATAGTAGAGATAGAAAGCCGTGAGTTATTGAAAAAGGCAGCTCAAAATGAATAAAGAAAAATTGATTATTTTCATACCGAGTTTATGCCTGATTGCTGTGTTAGTTTTTATTCCTTTGTTGATGCTTACTCAAAAATCCTTATCGGTTGACGGTACAATTGGCCTTGCGAATTATCTAGAGTTATTCGAAGATTCAACATTCAAAAAAGCTTTGAGAAACACCTTTTCTATCTCTTTTTTTGTTGTCTTTGCCACTCTTTTAATCGGTTTACCAA
>NZ_JAWMPW010000019.1:0-68384 GCF_033101115.1 Vibrio sp. TH_r3
TTATTGCTTCTATGTATACAAATGACTGAAATTCTAATTTTATTATCTTTTTTCTGATCTGTCTTATTAAAACTATAGCGAAAAATTCAATTGTTCTGCATTAATAAGTACTAATTTAATTGTGATTTTTATTCGGTGTATGTCCCGCAAACTATGTCCCGCAAACTATGTCATTTTATTTTAGTGTGTGTCCTGTAAACAACAGGTTAAGCGAGAATATAGCTTATGTCATTTAGCGAAAAAATGATTATTATTAAGTAGAAATAGCCGTTGGGTTATGTATAAAGTATTAAGGCTTTCTCAATTGGCAGAATAATAAATATGGCAGAACCAGCGGGCTTCTTTGTGGAAATAAGCATAGACGAGAAGAGTTTTAAACAGCTTTTGAACAAATCTTTTTCACAAGGCGTACCAAAGAAAAAGGTGGGCTATTATTTAAGTGCGCTTTTATATGACTGTGAGCACCATGAAAATGTGCTTGTTGTTAACTACGAAAAAGCGACGGAGACTTGTTTTATTGCATGGATGCTTGATCACTTTGAAGCTGAGAATACGGAAGTTTTTTATGAGCTATTCCCGATTATAAGTAATCTTAAAAAGCCTAATACGATAGATTATGCAGTAATCGCTTCAACATGCGATATTTTTGAAATAAGGGAAATTACGTCGCGAAGCGTGAAGAAACTTACCATTGATGAATATCCAAAAGATAAAGTACACAGTATTTTGGATAAATTTTGGAGTTTTGCCGAAAGTAGGAGCTCATTTCCAAAACCAGATAAAGCTTTGCGTAAGCGCAATTACCTCAATAATAACTTTAAGAACTATTTTAAACGGTACGTTCGTTATAAAGAAGAACTACAGAAGCCTCAAAGAATAGCAGTCGCGAGTTTGCAAAACCCTTTTCACCTTTTTGGCGATTTTTACACTTATAATGGTAAGGTATATGATTTTGGAGTTATGTATGAATTTACCCAAAAGATAGAAGAACCTATTATTGAGTTACCTTTTGCGGATCCTTTTAGCTTACGAAATGAGGCTGGTATTGTTGCTGACAAAAACTTTGTGTTTGGCTGCTATCTAACATCAGGTTCCCTACCGCAGACGACCTTAAATGACCAATCTATTTGGGAGTATAGAATCGAAACGGGTATTGATGGAGAGAGTTTTACTTATTTAGGGGACCCCTATGAAGTTATTTATTACAAAGATGCCCGATCGGTGTATGTATTTGATAACGCAAGAGATAAGTTAGATAGAAAATGGGTGCTCAATAAAATTGAGCTGGCGGACAGCCTCTCGTTTGTCCACTTAGATTTTTGTTATGGAAAAGATAAAAATCACACTTTTTATTATGACAAAACGATTGCGATCGATCCAAATAAACACACTATTAATAGGCATGGTTTTATCTATGATGACCGAAATATCTTTCATTATGGGAATAAGATTTGTCTTGATGCACCCTCGTTTCAAGTCATTGAATTTGAAAATGATACCAACCCGTTTATCGGAAGGTTCATTTTAGCCGACAAAAATGGTCAGTATGAATATGAATCGGAAACTACTGGTGGCGTTATAAAACGTAAGCTCAATTAGCTTAATCATAACTCTAGTAACCTTTCTAGTTCCTAGAGGGCTTGTGTATTTATCCGATCACGTTCAGTAATTATTTCACTACTTACTGATAGAAATGCTTCAACCACTTTGGGGTCAAAGTGAATGCCAATATTTTCTTTTATCATTGAAATAGCTTTTTCATCCGAAAATGCGGGTCGATAGCATCTGTCCATCGTAAGTGCATCGAAATAGTCCGCTAAGGCGACAATTCTTCCGCCGAGGGGGATTTGTTCTCCTTTAAGTCCGAATGGGTAACCACTACCATCAAATTTTTCGTGGTGGGACAGAGCAATTTGTTCTGCCAATTGCAAAACAGGAACAGTAGAGCCGCCCAAAATATTAGCGCCATATTCAGGATGTTTACGCATGCACTCCCATTCCGAATCAGTCAGTTTACCCGGTTTTTTCAAAACACTATCTGGCACTCCAATTTTTCCTATATCGTGCATAGGGCTTGCTTGCTCAATCAAATTACAATAATGAATGTCCTCCCCATAGGCCTTGGCAATCATAGCTGAAAAGCGGCTCATACGGATAATGTGTACGCCAGTATCGTCATCCTTAAATTCAGCAGCGGTTGCTAAACGTCGGATTGTGTCTAGATGTGACGATTCAAGTGCTTTATAAGATTTTTCTTTTTGCGCCATCAACAACATGAAGTCTTTATTAAATCGCTCTAATTGCTTGTAAGCTGCGATTTTCTCACTTTCATTGACTATAGATTGGTTTCGTTCAGCTAATAGTTTTTTGAAATCTTCTGCATAGCAAAATAGCTGATTTAATAAGTCTTTATTCTCTTTTTCTAGCTTTTTTACCGTACTCCAAGCAATACTGGCGTCAGATTGATTAGAACCTAGTTGCTCGACTAGAATATCCATTTCATTACCAATATCATGTGTAAGAGACATTCGACCACTCCTGAAGCATATGTGTTGACTTATCCTAGTGCGTTTTTAACTTTTTCTATCAATTCTAATGGGCTGAACGGTTTTACAAGATATTGATCTGCGCCTGCTTTTCGACCTTCATCAATATCCGCTTCTTGCCCCTTTGCCGTTAATAAAATGACATAAGGGACTTTGTTACGCTCTGAATTTTTTAATTTTGCACACACTTCATAACCGTTTAAATCACCAGGCATCATGACATCTAGCACAACAAGATCAGGCTCTACATCGTCTGCGAGTTCCAATGCTTGCAAACCGAAATCTGCCTCAAACAATTGATAGTCACCTAGGTCAAGAGTCATTCTAATCAACTTGCGCAACTCACTTTGGTCATCGACTATCAACACTTTTTTCCTGTCCAATGTATCTTCCTTCATTATTTTACAATCAGCGCGTCTTAAATAATATGAGTTAGTTATTGGGCTATTATAAGCATAGCGTAAAAACTAAATCGCATATTAAACTCAACTGTTTTTAATTATCGGTAACCATATGGTCGCCGACATTCCTTTTCCTGCTTCACTGACAAATTCAGTTTCTCCACCATGAATGGCGATTATTTCTTTAACCACTGAAACGCCTAAACCTGTACCTGGCGTGTGTCCTGAATCATCAACGCGGTAAAAGCGCTCACCAAGACGAGCAAGTTGTTCTTTTGACATACCTATACCGTTATCAATTATACGTATCCCAAAAAGAAAACGATCACTTGTTTCTCTTGTTAGAGTTGTTAAAGCTATATTTTCTTCATCAGGTGAATATTTGAAAGCGTTACTTAATAAATTTTTCAATACTTGTCTGATTTTTTCTATGTCCACGTACAGTATTGGCCATTCTAATGATGCCTGAATATCCACTTTACGCCCGATGAAAGCGCCTTCTACATCAACACAAGATTCTCTAACCACTTTTTCTATCGACTGGTTTTTCATGTTGAAGTCTTTGCCAGCCTTGGCTTCAATACGTGCTAGATCAAGTAATTCATCGATCAAATATTTTAAGTTTAATGCCTGCCTATGAATAATTTCACTCATTTCATACGCAGTACTTTTATCGTAGCTACGTGTTAACAATAACTCAGAAAAACCGCAGATGCTTGCTAGTGGCGTTCTCAGTTCATGCGCTGCTGTTGATAAAAACTCGCTTTTCATTTTATCAACGATAGTTAAATGAGTTATGTCACAGAAAAATAGTATATCGGATGAATCAATATCTACATCAGAGATGTTTTGTCGGTATACCGAAAACACTTTTTCTACCGGTGTGAGTAAATATAGAACATTTTCATTAGACAAGTCATCTAATAGATGCAAATTATTATGCAATTCTTTATCTATTAATTTATTGAGTATATTAGTGAAATATTGCCAGTTCTGGCCAATCAGACTGCCAGGCTCAATAGAAAATAATGAATAGAAAGCTGGGTTTACATAAGAAATCGTTTTATCTTTGGAAACAATCATAAACCCGTTAGGACTAATATTGAAAACAGCATTTAATTCATATTGAAGTTTATTAATTTCTGTTAAATCGCGTATCACACCAACAATATAAGTTTGGTTGTCAAATTGCATATTGCTTGAGTGAATCTCTAATGGAATCTTTCTTCCAGAAGAGTCGATGCCATCAACATTTTGTACATTTCGGTTAGTTGATGGGTTAATACTGTTTAATGTAAAGTTGGGAATAAAATCAAATAGACTACGGTTTATGATGTCTTTGTCTGCGCAATTAAAAAGTGTGTAGGCCGCACGGTTCATTGAATGAATTGAACCGTCAAGGCTAACCATAAAAATTGCATCAGTTACTGTATTCATTACAGCATCCATACGGGCATTATCTGATTTTAACGTTTGGGTCACTTCTCCAATCTTGGTTGACATTAGATTAAATGCTTTTGACACGTCGCTAACTTCATCTTCACCTGCAATCGGAATTTGTAAGCCAGTTTGGCCTTGAGATATCTTAATAGCCCCTTCTTGCAATACTGTGAGACGTTTTGTTAATGCGATACCAAGTATTAGCGAAAACAGCGCGGCAAAAAGTAGCTCTATGAGGGCAATGGTTGATAAGTGATTGGTTGCCTTGCTAATTATTGATTTTTGATCTTCGACTGATAGTCCAATTTCAACACGGCCAAATTTGTACCCATCTATAACTATGTCTGAATAGGCATCGTAAGAACCATCAATATTACTCTCCTCAAGATTTGAGTCGGCTTTAAATTCTTTAGCTAATAGTAAAGGTTCTCCTCGCTCTGCCATTACCCCATCTAAATCCAATATCTTAATGTATAGAATATTGGTTGTAGTAATTGTAGAATCCAAAATTGACTCAAGTGTTGCTAAGTCATGAGATATCACCGCGTTAACAGAAGCCGTTGCGATCAAATTAGAAATGTTTTGAGCACGATCTTGGATATCCAATTCAACCGTTTCATAAAGAATCGTGCGACTATTTAAAACTAATATGAATAAGAAAAACGTTTCAATAGCAGCAATGCCTAAAATTGTTTTCGTTTTGAATGACCATTTTAGCTTAAACATTTCTTTGAATCTCATTTATGGTTTTATTAAATCAATATTTAGGCTGCGAATATCATCCCAATCACTATCCGTAGCTTTAATTAAGCCTTGTTTAAATCCTAAATTAAACAAAATAGACTGGTTTTTTTCATCATCGATTAATGAAATTAATGCTTCTTGTATTTGATTTATTAAATCAGGTTCTAGTCCATCTGAGGCAGCAAAAGCATGTGGTGTATAGCCATCAGAACGCCAAATAACTTTCAATTGATTGGCTTGTGCTTTAGGCAGCGTTGATAAAGTTCGGTCGATTCCTCCTCCAGCAACAAATAAGCCTTTAGCTACACCGGCATAGACTGAATCATGAGACGAGACATATTGAGATTTAAAAGGAATATTACGTAGAGTTAAATTGGCTTGTGGTAAAATTGTGGCTGCAAATGCGGCGGGTGCAGGGAAGGCTATTTCTGCATTTTTAAGCATATCTAGATCTGTTAATGGGCTGTCCTTTTGCACGACGATAATGCCATGAATCCGTTTGTTTTTCTGTTTCGCGATTGCGCGCATGCCAATTGACTGACTAAAAACCGTATAATGGTATGGGTTCATATAGACAAGGTCATACATCCCCTCGGCCACACGCTTTTCGAACTCTGGTATATTCGGAGCAGTAGTAAAACGGACGTTTTTACCTGTTTTTTCAGATAAGTATGAAGTTAAAGGTATCCAGTTTTTGGCTAAACTCGAAGCTGATTGTTGAGGAACAACACCTAATTTTATAATATCTTGAGCAATTGATACGTTAGATATTAATAGAGTAGTCAAAATGATTACTGAATATATTTTCGCTTTGAGCATACAAAAAACCTTTTAGTTTACAGATTTTATCTACTGGATTATTCATCTCTATATTTTCGCTGCTTGGTGCTTTGAATTCGTTTTTCATAGCGAAACAAATATAGTGTAGATTAAATTATTATACTTGCATTTTTTATGCCTAAAAAGGTTAGTTCGAAAAAATATAGGTATTGCTAGTGACGGTAGATAAGTAAATTAGCAGGGACTAATGTTAAGCATTTAATGAGATTAATTTTAACGTTGTACATATTTTAATCTTTATTCGTTGCAAATGAGAGTCAACTGCAAAATGATTCTCAAATTGCGAAACATGTATCGAATTGCAAAAGCTAGTGTTCTATTTGATAAGAGGGGGGGTCTTACTCTTAAAGTAAGAAATTGTATTACGGTTACTTTTCCTAATCCTATCTATATTCTCTCTAAGGTAATGTCAGTATTTTTTACATAACCCAGATCACATTATTTCTAATAACACTACATGGATCACTTTTTATAGGCGGTTAATTTACCAATTCATTGATTTTTGATAAAGCTATCAAGGTGTTATCAGTATTTTGCTGTAATTTGACATGTTTTTTTACACAATTATTCGTTTTTACCTCTGATTTTTATTTTTTTACTTATAAAACATAAAGATACATAAAGGCCTATATTATGCATACGTCTGGTGGCTGGTTGACTTTGCAGAAGAGTGCCTAAGTTTTGTTGAATCAAAAGTTCTGCCTGTTTCTCCCAGTAATATTCTAATTTCAAATATGATTACAAGGAGTTTATTAATGTTTAAATTAAAATGCTCATTTGTTCTAATTGTTGCGAGTTTTGCGTCAATGACAAATGCGGCTTTATTAACAGATGAGGACGGGAGCTTTGGCGAGATAGTTATGTCACCTAACGATGATGGTTCTTCTAACAGGCTGTCACTTCCTTTTGACATTAACTTTTACGGTGAAACTTATTCCAGTTTTTTTGTTAACAACAATGGTAATATCTCATTCAATTCAGCTATTAGTGGTTATACTCCAGAAGCGTTTCCTTTATCCTCGATCGACAATGTAGAGCAGTCTATTTCGACGCAACCAATGATCGCACCGTTCTGGGCTGATGTGGACACTAGGTGTGACGATTGCGGTAACGTTTATGTCAATTCTGCCAATGAAGATATCGTTGTCGTAACGTGGGAAAATGTTGGTTATTATTCTCAAGGGTCAGATAAAACAAATACATTTCAAGCAATATTAATTGATCGTAGCGACGAAACCGAAGTTGAAGGGGATTTTGATATTGGGTTTAGATATGATCAATTAGAATGGACTACTGGTGATGCTTCTGACGGAACAAATGGTCTAGGTGGGACCCAAGCTTCTGCTGGCTACGATGCTGGTAATGGTGTTGATTTTTATACATTACCGGGGTCATTTACCCAAGATATTCTCGATTTAACTGAGCTGAGTAATTTAGCGGAACCAGTTCCAGGAGAATGGTTATTTAGTATTCGAGATGGAGATGTACCAGGAACTACACCTGACAACCCTTTGATGCCAGTTCAAGTGGACGATAGCTGGGAGTTTGATTTCAATATTGGCGATGTTAGTGACCAAATATTTATTGATCCTTTAGTCGCAATTGGTTACGACTATGTTGTTGATTCTGGTCCAAATATACGTACGGTTGAGCTTCCTTCAATTGGCGATAATATTTTCGAATTATTTCTAGATGATGGCAATGGCGGCTGGTTATTTGCTAGTTTGATTGACGCTGGAGAACTCTATGATTTCGGTACGGATGGTGTGGATGCATTTCGTATTATGGGCATAGAAACCGATGCCATGTTGGATCCTGACGATTCTACAGCTTTTGTTACTGGCTTAACTTTTGTTGAAGTAGGAGACATATCAATGAGTCAGACTCCGATAACCGTTGACGTAGATATTCCGGAACCAACAACGATAACATTATTTAGCGTTGGTCTAATTGGTTTATTGTTTACTCGTAGACGTAAAAAATTAGTCGCTTAGTGTTGTTTGCAAAGTCAAGTATTCTTGAGTAAGGATACTTGACCTTATTTTTTGTGGGCGTGGACTAGTATTCAATAAGCTAAGGATGAACATTGATATGAAAAAATATGGTATTGGTTTTTTATTGAGTATACCTATGTTTACTGTGGCAGCTAAAGACTATGGTGCATGGAGTTTACTTTGCGATACGAAACAAGATCATTGTTCTATTGCACAGGTTGTGGCGACAGATCCAGATGCAAAAAATGTGTTAATGGGGTTGTCAATAGATTTTAGCGAATCTTCACAGCGACCAACGATGAGTATTCGTGTCTCATCACAAGTTGCTACCGAAAAAGGGATGGGTTTTAAAGTAGATAATAATACGTCGATTACATTGCCTTTTATTGGTTGTGATGAGAAAGTTTGTGTGTCGAAGGTTTGGATGGACGATAGGCTTATACACGAGATGAAAACGGGTGACCAAGCTGTGGTTGCTTATCTTTTGCCGGCTCAAAAGCAGATTGTTTTGCCGCTATCTATGCGAGGTTTTAGCCAAGCCATAGATGCGTTAGAAAGCACTCAACTGTCGAAATAACAAAAACTTAGGTTTGAATTTCTTATAGAGACCGTGATTTATACAACATAGTTTCCAACGGTTAAATTTTAACGTTCAGAGCTACTATTCTTGTCCTCTAGATTTTCAATCTCACCTGCTTGAACTAGGCTATAACCAGTTGATGGCTGTATTTTACGTATCAGTTGTTCTACTGCGGTAATTGCTTCTAGCGAGGTGCTTTTTTTTCTGTAACTGAAGTATAACGGTCGATCCCAATGCAAACTGTTTTCAACTAACATTAATTGGCCAGAATTAAGAAAAGGTTCGACTACTGATTCGGGTAAATAGGCACTGCCACCTTTCTCTAAAATAAAGTCCAGTGCGATTCTTCCTGTTGAGGTGCGCAAATAAGGCGCTTGTTTTTGAGGATGCCTATCGGCATGTTCTGCAGAGAAAGCCGTGCCCCAATCGATGTAGACATACTTATCCGAGAGTGCTTTTTCAACATCACATTGAGTGGTTGAAACCAGAACTAATCTGAGGTCACTGATTTTTTTACATTCGAGTTCTTCTGCCTTTAGAGGATCGAGAGCAAAGGCGATATCCAGAGTTCGTTCTATTAAACGTCGGTTGATTTGCTCTCGACTTAATACTTCGGCGTTAAAACCATAACCTTGAAATGCTTCGGTTACGATACTTAAACCATTTTGTAGATAAGCATCCCATATATTTGCTGTTCCACCAATGGTCAATTGTAACGCTTTGGAACTTTCTAAAGAGAGTTCGTATTTAGCTTGTTGGAGTGTTGTTACCATTATTTCTGCATAACTGATCAACCGTTCGCCTGATGAGGTTAACTTTATGTTATTGCGATCTCTGGTAAATAAAATGGTATTGAAGTAACTTTCTAGTTGCTTAATTCTCGCGCTCACTGCCGCTTGAGTTATATGTAAATTCTCTGCGGCTCGGCCAAAATGTCTGACACGAGCCAGTTCTAAAAATGTACTTAATACTCTTACGTCCACGATGGCTTTCTCTTAATAGCTAGTTATGTACTAATTGCGGTCAGTTCCGCAGTTAAACATAACTTTATACTAAAAAGATAGCGCCAAGTCCTAGAAAAACCAAAAATCCAATCACATCTGTCACCGTAGTTAGCACTACCGAACCTGCTACAGCTGGGTCGATATTGAATTTTTTAAGCGTAAAAGGGATTAAAGTCCCTGATAATGCAGCGGCTAAACTGTTTATGCATATCGCGCAGCAGATGATCAGCGCCAGTCCAATGGAACCAAAGATAAAGTAGACTATGGTCGCTATCGCAGCCCCCATTACCAGCCCATTAATAAGTGCTATTTTAATTTCTTTGTTGACCAATAACCGCAAGTTGCTTTTGTGTAAGTGATTTAACGCAATACCTCTTATCGCCACCGCCAGTGTTTGACTGCCTGCGATTCCACCCATGCTTGCGACTACTGGCATCAAAATAGCGAGAGCGACTACTTGCTCAACGACATTTTCAAATACGCCAATAATCGCCGATGCAGCAAATGCAGTGAGTAAGTTGATTACCAACCATAGCGCTCTTAGTCGTGTAGCGACTCTTAGCGGAGTAAATAAATCTTCCTCACTTTTTACATTTTCCGCAACCACGGCTTGTAAACTCAATTCTCGTAAAGTAAGTACAATCGTCGTCATTGACATGACACCAATTATTTTTCCAGCAGATAATACAGGGAACCAATGAGCACTGCCGTCAATCGAAATCTGCTTGCTGATATCATGTATGTCCTGAATATCTTCTAAAATAGGAGTACTAGTCGCCAATTCTTTGAGCTTGATTTCGTTTGCTTGAGTGAGAAATCGCTCAGGTTCTATGCTGCCAATAATACCTGTAGCGTCTCGCACAATAACAAGACGAATTGGGCAATCCGTACGTTTGCTGACTTCATCTTTAATTTTACCGACACTATTTTTGCTGTTAGCAACCAGAAAGCACGACTCTATATATCGACCTACTTTATTGTCGTCATAAGATAAAGCTTGCTGAATGTGCGCCACCGTTGCTTCGCTCTGAGTAAGCAGATACTCGTCAACAAACTCAGTCGGTAGAAAGTCGGCAAAGGTAATGACGTCGGTTTCATTAATACAGGCTAACCTTGCATTGGTCACTTCTTCCGGTAATGACCTATGGATATGCTTCGCGGTTTCATATTGCAAAAAATTGAGAATCAACCAGTAGCGTTCAGCAGGTATAACCATGACGATTTGTAATCGATGTAGCGCATCGACAGATTCTAAAATATTTGCAAGTTCCGCATCCTGATAACCTTTTAAGAAGCTAAGGTCGTCAGTAGATTCCATTGCGTTGATAAATTCAGCGAGCAATGCTGGGTTGCTGTTGGTCATTTGCAGTTGATTTAGGTCGGTCATAGTTTTTATCCTGATTGTCTCTCGGTGACTTAATCTATCAACGTAAAGGCTTTACTTGGGTCCACATAAACTCGATCACCCATACCTTCACGGCCTAATAACATCAAGTAACTCATCTCTTTTCGATTGGTGAGTGTGATTTCAATCGGCCATGACAGCCCACCAATAGTGAATAATGTTTTGATAACGTAACGTCGTTCGGATTTCCCGTTCGATGATTTAATTTGTCGTGAATCAACTACTGGCGCCGAGGTTTTTACCGTCTGTTCTATGTTGTATATATCTGGATGCAGGTCAAATTCTACGAACAGTTGCCCCTTTTTACGAAAACGGCGTATGTTATCAACATGAATAGATGACGTTTTAGCACCGGTGTCGACTCGAACTTCTAAATCAAAAATTCCTAAATCGGGTAGGTTACACAACTCAAGGTTTCCGATTATTAATCTATCCATTGGTTTCCCTTCAAAATATGGCTCGTTTACAACGCCAAATTATCGTGCATCAGTTCAATATGTTCTGCTACATCGTCTTCGTCTTGACCAAAATAGGCAATGTGAAACATAGCATCTCCTTCCTGTACTAGCGGTATATTTTGTTTACCAATCACTATTCCAGATCGAGTGGATACCAATTGATCAATCAACTCTCCTAGTGGTGAGTTAATCTCTGCTAGTGCCTGTCCCTTTATAACTTGTTCGCCTAGCTTTACAAATTCGTGCACAAAACCGCTTCCTGGAGCGCGTATCCATTCACTTTTGTTGGCTATAAAAGGTTCTATTTTCTTTCTGCTCGTACGTTTTTTAATTAGACCAAGTCCCATTAATACTTTTTGAACCCCTTTAACCCCCGCTTGAATTGAGAGTTCATCAAAACGAAGTGCTTCTCCTGCTTCATAAAGTAGTACACGAGTATTCTTGCTGGTCGCCGCTTCTCTTAGCGATCCATCTCGGAGCACCGAATTAAGTAATACAGGCACGCCAAACAGTTGAGCCAGTTCTAATGTTTTTTCATCGTTTAAATTCGCCCGTATTTGTGGGAAATTAGAACGATGAATCGCACCAGTGTGCAGATCAATACCGTAGTCACAATGTTCAACGACATTACGCATAAAATCTTGCGCAAGTCTGGCCGCTAAAGAGCCTTTTTTCGAACCCGGAAAGCAGCGATTCAAATCTCTTCTATCAGGTAAATAGCGACTTTGGTTTAACACACCGTACACATTAACCATAGGGACAAGAATGAGTGTTCCTCTAATAATGTGTAATTTGGCTTTAATTAATCGGCGTATAATCTCAATACCATTCAGCTCATCGCCATGTATAGCTGCACTAACAAACACCGTTGGTCCAGGCTTTATTGCGCGTTGAACATGCAGCGGTATCGACAGCTCAGTATCCGTTACCAGTTTAGCGACAGGAATATTTAACTGGCACTGAGTGCCTGGCAATATTTCCGTACCGGCAATGATCAGGCTATTGTTGAGCTGTTTGGCCATCACCCTTTGCCTCGCGTTCTGTTAGCATTAGGTTTGGCTGTTTTTTCTATAAAATCAAACACCATTCCTGCTACATCTTTTCCTGTTGCGCTTTCAATTCCTTCTAGCCCTGGAGATGAATTTACTTCCATAACCACTGGGCCATTTTTAGATTGTAGAATGTCGACGCCACAAAGGTTAAGTCCCATGGCTTTTGCGGCATTTATGGCCGTTAGGCGTTCTTCTTTTGTAAGGCGCACCAATGTGGCGGATCCACCACGATGTAAATTGGAACGGAATTCACCTTCCCCCGCTTGACGCTTCATTGCGGCTATTACACGATTACCTACCACAAAACAGCGAATATCTGCGCCGCCTGCCTCTTCGATAAATTCTTGAACCAAGATGTTGGCTTTTAATCCCATAAAGGCCTCAATCACACTTTCTGCTGCTTTATTCGTTTCCGCTAAAACAACACCAATTCCCTGAGTGCCTTCAAGCAGTTTTATCACCACAGGCGCGCCACCAACGTTTTTTATTAAATCTTGAATTTTGTCTGGTTTACTAGCAAAACCTGTTTTAGGTAAGCCAATACCTTTACGAGATAAAAGCTGTAGCGATCTTAATTTATCTCGAGAACGACTGATTGCGACCGATTCATTAATACAAAATGTCCCCATGACTTCAAACTGCCTAACTACCGCCGTTCCGTAGAACGTGATCGACGCACCAATGCGCGGGATCACTGCATCATACGCCGGTAGATCTTCTCCGTTATAACGTACTTTAGGTTTACTACTGGTGATATCCATATAACAGTGCAATGTATCTATAATATCAACCTGATGACCTCTAGCTTCGCCAGCTTCTTTGAGGCGACGAGTAGAATATAAAGATTCGTTACGAGATAAAATTGCAATGCGCATGATACTTTCCAAGTTGGATAGGGGGTGTAAGATGCGGCGAAAATAGTCTTTATTTGAATTTATTAACAGCGAATAATTTTTATCTTATCGACAACAAATTGTTGTCGATGATTTGAATGCAGTCTTATTAAGAAGACAGACACTTTGAGGTAGATATGTGTATCGCTTTTGAATAGCAGTGTATTGCCTTTTGAATGGTCTTTTTGGTGTGTGTCCCTTTAAGTTTTTCCCTAACTTAGTTGCCTTTAATTAGGAACTCAATTTTCAATATATAGTCGAAACAATTGACTTATATCAATCAATCTTCATTGTTTTTACAAAGGTACCCATAATTTCCATGAGGACTATTGTTATAATCAATGTTTTGATCTATTTTGTTCCGTAATGAAAACCATTGTCATTTAGGTTCGCGTGTCGGTCTAATATAGTCCAGATTGAAATAGTACATTATGGTTATATTGATACATTTGGAGAAAGAATTGTGAACAGTACAATTGCTCATCTATTACCACAAAAAATAGCGACATTTTTTAGCAAACAAAATGCAAAAGATAGCGAACATAGCAAGGTCAAAAATTTATCCCAAGCCGAGCTGAACAGAGAGTATGAAATCGAGAGTGTTATTCAGGACGATCAAGATATCGTCAACTTTCTCTTTACTTTAGGCTGTTTTAAAGGTCAGTCAGTTACTCTTGTATCTGTGTTGTCAGATACTTATGTCATTAGCATAAAAGATGCACGATATAGTATTGATTCGGATCTCGCCAAAATGGTCATACTGGTTTAATGAATAAAATGAGATGAGCTAGATAAATCTAGCTTCATTACAAATTAGCGAGGACAAGGCTTTGAAAATTGCATTAACAGGTAATCCCAACAGCGGTAAAACAACGCTCTTTAACGCTATCACGGGTAGAATAGAACGTGTTGGTAATTGGGCAGGCGTGACAATTAGTAAAAAAGAGGGGCTGATAAAAAATACTATTAGTCATTCAGAAACTGACATTACGGCAGTTGACTTACCGGGGGCTTATTCAATGTCTCCGTTTACTTCTGAAGAGACCATTACCCGAGATTTCATTCAAAATGAAAAGCCTGATGTTATCTTAAATATTGTTGATGCTACAAACCTAAACCGAAGCTTATTTTTTACGACTCAACTTTTAGAACTCGGTATTCCAGTGGTTATCGCGTTAAACAAAAGTGACTTAAATAAAAAGAAAAAGACCGAACTAGACGTTGAACAGTTAAGCCAAAAGTTAGGTTGCCCAATAGTTGAAACTATTTCTACTAAAAATAGTGATAACGGGTTAGAGCAACTTATTCAACAAGCGATTGAGATTAAAGGTAACTCTCAAACTGCACCGTTTAATGCTCAAGGTGTGGAAATTAAAGATGCAGCTTCGGTTCAAGCATTAGACGCTAAACGTTTTGAGTTCGTCAAAAGTCTAGTGCAGAGCATTGAAGTGCGACAAGTAGAAAGTCAACAACAAACAACGCAAGATAAAGTCGATAATGTATTAGCCCATAAATGGTTTGGCTTACCAATATTCGCTTTAGTTATGTGGACCGTATTTTCGTTGTCACAAACTCATGTAGGACCTATTTTAGCGGATACGCTTGTAGGCTGGATCGATGAATTATATGCCGTTGTCGAAGGCTTATTAGGGGACGATGTTTCACCTTTGCTAAGTTCTTTATTATTAGATGGTATTATTGGTGGTGTCGGCGCTGTTATTGGTTTTCTTCCACTAATTATGGTGCTGTTTTTCTTGCTCGCGTTACTTGAAGACAGTGGTTATATGGCACGAGTTGCCGTCATCATGGATCGATTCTTCAAGAAGGTCGGTTTGTCAGGGAAGTCTATCATTCCAATGGTGATTGGTACTGGCTGTGCAATCCCAGGGATAATGGCAACCAGAACGATTCAAAATGAAAGACAACGTCGTACCACCGCGATGCTCACACCATTTATGCCTTGTGGCGCAAAATTACCTGTTATTGCCTTATTTGCTGGGGTGTTTTTCCAAGATGCCGCATGGGTTGGAACCACAATGTATTTTGCGGGTATTGGTTTGATTATAATTGGTGCGTTGCTAATTGTTAGAATAACTGGCGAGAAAAATACCAGATCATTCTTTATCCTAGAATTACCTGAATATCGTTTTCCGAGTATTAGCCGCGCGGTACATTCCACTTTATCAAGAGCTAAAGCATTCATCATTAAAGCGGGTACCATTATCTTGCTATGTAACGCTGCGGTTCAAATTATGCAAACATTCAATTGGCAACTCCAAGTGGTTGCAGAAGGAGCGGAACACACAAGTATCTTGGCGGGCATTGCCTCTCCGTTTGCCTTTATTTTAATACCTCTTGGTTTTGGTGCATGGCAATTAGCGGCAGCCGCGATCACAGGTTTTATAGCGAAAGAAAACGTTGTTGGTACGTTGGCAGTTGTTTATGGCATCACTAACTTTATTGATACTGAAGAGTTAGCACTGGTTGCAGGAAGTTCCGATGTAGCGGGCGTAATGGGACTGTCCTCAGTCGCTGCCTTCGCTTATTTAGTCTTTAACTTGTTCACACCGCCATGTTTTGCGGCTATAGGTGCAATGAATGCTGAACTAGAAAATAAAAAATGGTTACTTGGTGGTGTTGCATTCCAATTCGGTATTGGCTATGTGGTCGCGTTTATGACGTATCAAATTGGTACCTTGATTACAACAGGAGCAGTTGGCCAAGGGTTTATTTATGGTTTTGCTGTTTGTTTAGTACTGTTTGGAATTTTAGTGCACTTAGTTAGAAAGGGTGCTCAGAAAGAACAACAATTAATAAAAATTGTTTCTTTATAAGGAGTTTGCATGGCAAATATAATTGTGGCTGCTGTTATTTTGATTATTCTTGCGCTTTCCATAGCGAAGATTGTTATCGAGAAACGTAAAGGAATAAAATGTGTTGGCTGCGCCAGTAGTGCCGGTTGTTCATCGAATAAAAACAAATAAACACGCATACAAATTAATGTGAAAACAGGTAGTATCAAATTTGATGCTACCTGTTTTTTTTGTTAAATAACCTCAACTCTGTATAACCTACCTCGCATAATACTGAACACCTCCCTAGCGTTGTCAAAATCACACAATCGGTTTGATAAAGAGAGAATCATTAAAGGTAAACCTTTAAAGGCTGGTTTGCGTTTAAAGTTGTTTGTACGAGTGTAATCCTTCGTTACGTCACATTTTTAAACAGTACATTCTTCAATCAATTGACAGTATATGATTATGCGCATTATCATTTTTATAAAACACAATATATAAGTTTTAATCTATGCGTACTAAGAATAAAAAGCCGACACAAGCCGATGTGGCAAAACTAGCAAAAGTGTCTCCTGCTGTTGTTTCAGCGGTAATAAATGGCAATGTCTCAGAGAATATACGCGTAGGAGATGTAACTCGATTAAGAGTATTAGAAGCGGTAAAAAAACTGGGTTACGTTCCTAATATGGTTGCGCGTAGTCTTGCTGGTGGAAAGAAGAATATTGTTGGGTTATTTAGTTACGAACCAGTGTTTCCAAAGGAACAAAATGATTTTTTTCGTGATTTTTTATTGGGAGTAGAAAAAGCGGCTGAAGCACATAGTTATGACTTGTTACTTCATACTTCTTCTAAAGTTCGTAATAATAAAAAAAGCGTTTACGAGAAGGGAGTCAACCGTTTGAAGCTTGCTGATGGCTCGATCTTATTTGGTCGAGAACCTGATAAAAAAGAGTTGAAAAGCTTAATTTCTGAGAACTATGACTTTGTGTATATTGGTCGGCAAGAAGTTGATAATGTGCCAATCAGTTACGTGGCGGCCAATTACCAAGAATCAACACAAATTGTAGCAGAGTCTATTTTTAAGCATGGTCATCGTCAGTTTATTTATATTGGAAATGAATCACTCTCAGAGCCAAGTGTTGACCGAGAACTTGGTTATCGTGCCTTCGCAATGCAATTGAGTGATTTTGATATTGAGGCTAGCATTATAAGAGGTGATGCTGCACAAATCACATTACCAATGGTACAAGAATGGCTACAGTCAGGTGTTACCGCTGCTTTGATCGAAGAACCAGATACCGCGGAATACTTATACTCTACACTGCAAAAAATGGGCATTTCTGTTCCTACTGATTTTTCGATTGCGCTCTTAGGCGAATCGATGCAAAGAGAGGCATCTTCCATTGACTGGAGTGGCTTCGAACTACCAAAACAAGAGATGGGTTATCAAGCGTTCATCTTATTAATGCAAAAAATAGATTCAAATTTTTTAGGTTCCAAGGTTCAAGTTACTTTACCTTGTAATATCAGAGTAGGGTCAACCATTGGCCCGAGATCGACCCCAAAATTATATAATAATAAATAGATAATAGAATAATGAATGGTTATTAACTATTCCAATAATAAACGCTCCAATAACGTGAAAAAGGATTTAATGATTATGCGCTTAATTAAATTAGCAACACTTATTACTGCACTGTGTACTTCGTCGATAACAACAGCAGAAACATTACGATTTACAGTTTGGACTGGAGGAAAAGCCCATTTAGATATGCTTAACAAGTTTTCTGAAGGTTTTAAGGAAACTCATCCCGATGTGAATGTTAAGTTTGAGACAATCCCGTTTGCGGATTATGTACAAAAAGTGTCGATACAAATTTCTGGAAATAATCCGCCCGATTTAGGTTGGATGTTAGAATCTTCCGCTCCTACTTTTATTGACGCTAAGGTACTCAGTGATGTAAGTGCGACTCTAAAAGAGACGGCTAATTATGACTATGGTGATTTTTCTCAGTCTGCAATGGAACTCTGGGTTAGGGATAAAGAAGTGTACGGTATTCCTTTTTCTACATCGCCGCTAGTTGTGTTCTATAACCAGGATATGCTAGAACAAAATGGACTAACAAACCCAAATGAATTAGTACAAAAAGGCGAATGGACGTGGGATAGATTTAAAACTATGGCGGCTAAAATGACCAATAAGTCCGCCGGCGTTTATGGTTTCGAGACAATGGATGGAAACGGTTACGACTCTAGAGTATGGGAGACGATTTTACCCATTATTCGGTCCTATGGTTCAGATGCTTGGATAGATAATAAATGTGATTTAGATTCTAAAGAATCGATTGAAGCTGTGAGCTTGTACCATGAAATGGTATATACCGATCAGTCTGCTGTTCCGCCAGGAGAAAGTGCAGATTTCTTCAATGCAAAAGCAGGTTTAACTATTACTCAAATATCACGCACCACTAAATTAGATGATGCTAGCTTTAAGTGGGGAATTGCACCTATGCCATCTGGTCCAGATGGGGCTAGTCCAATTATTGGTCAAGCTGCAGTTGTAGTTTTCAAAGACAGTCCAAATAAGAAACTTGCACAAGAGTTTCTGGCTTATATGACCAACAAAGTTGGAATAGAAACCATGGCTGAGTTTTTTCCTCCAGCACGTAATTCAGTATTAAATTCACAAGCATTCTTAACCAGTAATCCACGTCTTAATGCCGATGCAATGAAAATAGTGGCTGATGGAATAAATACTGGCAATGTATTGCCAGCACACAGCAAAATGGCAGCAATAAAATCATCCACCAAAGGTATATTTGACGAACTATGGAAAGATGATGCCAATATTGAAAAAACAATGAATAAAATCTGTAGCCGTATAGATAAGCACCTCTAATATAAACGAACTAATAAGTGGCGACTATATTTGTCACTTATTAGTATTTTATATAGAAGAATCTACTTTTTATATGTTTGAGAGGCAGCAATGATCAGTACGGTTATAAAATCATATCGCAAAATCATTCGTAGTGAGTCAGTCTCTGGTTGGTTATTTATCAGCCCGATGATGCTCGGTTTTTTGTGTCTATTTATTGTGCCACTATTTGTTATTTTTGGATATTCCGTTAATGAATGGAATATTTTATCAAAATCGACAACGTTCGTTGGTCTGGATAATTACTCCGCGATACTTTTTGAAAATGAAGAATTTTGGACAGTATTAAAAAATTCTCTAATTTTTGCAGCAGGGCTGGTGCCACTTAATATGGCAATGGCACTAACATTAGCCTTGGCTCTAAATCAAAAATTTACCGGAGTGGTTTTTTTTAGGACGGTTTACTTCGCACCAGTGGTTACGGCAGGGGCGGCGTGGGCAATTGTGTGGACTTTCTTGTTACAAAAAGATTCTGGTGGGGTCAACCAAATGCTATCGATATTTGGAATCACTGGCCCTAATTGGTTAAGAGAACCTGCATGGGCAATGTTTGCGGTGATTGTTACGCGTGTATTTAAAACCGTTGGTTTGAATATGATCTTATATTTGGCAGCACTACAATCTATTCCTAAAGAATATATTGAAGCGTCAACACTTGATGGAGCGTCTGCTCGTCAACGATTCACCAAAATTGTGTGGCCTTTGCTCGCACCGACAACGTTAGCAATATCCGTCGTTACTGTAGTTGGTTCATTAAAGGTATTTGACCATATCTATTTAATGACTGGCGGCGGGCCAGAAAATGGCACATTAGTTTTGGCATATTTTATTTATGAACGTGCATTTGAATTTTTCGATATTGGTTATGCTAGTGCATTAGCGGTTATTTTATTTATATTGACACTCTTATTAACCATGGTTCAGTGGTTTCTAAAAAAAGGAGACCGTTCATGATTAACGCTCCATTGATGAAAAAAATAACGACGGTATTTTCTACGCGTATACTTTGGTATATATCCTTATCGGGACTAAGTATACCGTTTGTATTTCCCTTTATTTGGATGTTGTCTGGTTCGTTAAAAAACCAAACTGAAATAACAGCTTTTCCTCCGACGATTATTCCTAATGATATCCAGTGGAGTAATTACGTTGATCTTTTTTCCTATCAGCCATTTGCTCAGCAGTATTTTAATTCACTGTATATTGCATTGCTGGTGACAATATTAGTCATTTTTGTTTCTTCGTTGGCTGGATATGCGTTTGCCAAAATTAACTTTAAAGGTTCCAATATTTTATTCTTACTTCTTCTATCTGGGCTTATGATGCCAGAGGAAGTCACTATTATTCCTAATTTTTTCGCTATGAGCTGGTTAGGTTTAATGAATACACATGTTCCTCTAATCTTATTACCAGTATTTGGTTCTCAAGGCGTTATAGCAACGTTTTTGATGCGCCAATTTTTCATGTCGATTCCGAAAGAAATTGAAGAAGCAGGTTCGATGGATGGACTAAGTCGGTTTGGTATTTTTCTCAGAATTGCTTTACCACTATCTGGCCCAGCACTTTCTGCTATTGCCATTATTTCTTTTTTGCATTCTTGGAATTTATTTCTAGAGCCTTTGATTTTTATCAGTGATTTGGAAAAGTTTACCATCCCACTTGCTCTATCTAATTTTTCAGATGCATATGGTTTGCCGTTATGGCACTTGCAAATGGCCGCTACGTCTTTGGCTGTTATTCCTGTACTTATTATTTTCGTAATTTCTCAACGCCATATTGTTGAGAGTTTTGCGATGTCTGGTGTAAAAGGATAAAAAATGAATTCATCTAATTATGATCTTATTATTGTCGGTGGTGGTCCTTCTGGCGTAATGGCGGCAGTACAAGCGTCGCGAATGGGGGTCAAGACTCTGCTGATAGAGCGAGGGTCTTTTCTTGGTGGTTCGTTAACTATGATGGGTGTTGGTCCAATGATGACTTTCCATAATCCAGGAGGGAATCAAGTTGTGTTTGGCCATGCTCAAGAATTGGTAGATAGATTGATGAAGTTAGGTGCTTCACCTGGTCACGTTTTAGATTCGGTTACCTACTGTTCTACCGTAACGCCATTCGATGCAGAAGCGATGAAAGTGGTTTTAGAGGAAATGCTGGTTGATAGTGGTGCCGATGTGCTTTATCACACAATGTTGGGAGGGGTGCAATACGATGGTGAACAAATTACTGGTTTAACAATTTGCAATAAAGCCGGAATCTCAACAATTGCGGCAGATTATTATATTGATGCGACCGGCGATGGGGATTTGGCTTTTCATGCTGGTCTTACACAAGAGAAAGGGCGTAAATCTGATCACGCATTACAACCGATGACGATGAATATGAAAGTTGGTAATGTCAATATCGATAAAATTCGTCAAGATGTCGTTGCTCATCCGAGTAATTATTGTTTTGATTTAGGCGAAGAAGAGGGTGTGAGACGAGTACTTTCTGCTGAAAGATTAAGCCTAAAGGCTTTTCAACATCAGTGGAAAAAATACCGAATGGAACATCAATTGGATATTCCAAGAGAATATATCCTGTTTTTTGAAACAAATGAGAAAAATACCGTTGTTATTAACTCTTCTCGTATACAAGGCCTCGATGGCACCAATCCATATGATGTGACCAAAGCTGAAATACAAGGTCGACGTCAATGTTACCAAATATTTAATTTCGTTAAATCTCAAGCTATTGGATTTGAACAGAGTACTTTATTGTCCACACCAAACCATATTGGGGTACGAGAAACTCGACGAAGTATTGGAGAGTACATTCTAACGGCTAAGGATTTATTAGAAAGAACTCGTTTTCCTGATGCGGTATCACAAGGCGCTTATCCGATTGATATTCATTCGCCGGATAAAGTTGAAACAGTGACTCAACATCTAGATGAAAATCATTTGTATTTAATCCCTATGCGCTGCTTGTATTCAAAGAAATGCAGTAATTTAGTGTTTACCGGACGAAATATTAGCGCAGATGCCGAAGCTTTTGCTGCTGTTCGGGTTTCGCCCATTGCAATGTCTATCGGACAAGCAAGCGGAGCAGTGGCAGCAACCGCCGCTAAACAACGCGTGAAAATTGATGATGTAGACTACCGCGAAGTGCAACTGTCATTACAGCAACACGGCGCTAATTTAAGCATCTAGTTTGATGTCTAAAAAATGGTTCATCATTTTATTTGAATGATGAACCAGCAACATAACAAGTAGTCGAGCAAGCTCATAAGAATCAGAAGGTACTGATAATGGCGAATGTTGAATTTAGAAATATTGGGAAATCGTACGGTAACACTCAAATAGTCAAAGATTTCAATTTACAAATAGAAGATGGTGAATTCATCGTTTTGTTGGGGCCATCAGGCTGTGGGAAGTCAACTACGCTGCGTATGTTGGCTGGACTAGAGACAATCAGTGCGGGTGAAATTTATATTGATAACAAATTAGTTAATGAAGTACACGCAAAGGATCGAGATTTGGCTATGGTGTTTCAAAGCTATGCACTATATCCCCATATGACGGTATATGAGAATATTTCTTTTGCATTGAAATTAAAAGGTCTGAAAAAAGAACTTATTGATGTAGAAGTTCAGAAAGCCGCGAAAATGTTAGAGCTATCAGCACTTCTTGAACGCAGACCTAAAGATCTTTCTGGCGGTCAACGGCAGCGTGTTGCAATGGGTAGGGCGATGGTGCGAACACCAAAAGTTTTCTTATTTGATGAACCTCTTTCAAACTTAGATGCCAAGTTACGTGGCGTAATGCGAGATGAAATAAAGCAATTACATAAAACACTTAAAACAACGACGATTTATGTGACTCACGACCAAATTGAAGCGATGACGCTTGCCGATAGAATAGTGATTATAAAAGAAGGAGATATTACGCAAGTAGGTACGCCAACAGAGGTGTTTCAATCTCCCGCTAATAAATTTGTCGCACAGTTTATTGGTAATCCATCGATGAACTTGCTTGATGCAAAGATAATTAAGCAAGGGGGACAGTGGATGATCGATGTCGATAATAGATGTATTCCATTGCCACTTCGTTTTACCGCCAATGTACAGGAACAGCAGGATGTACTATTAGGAATACGTCCGACCGATATCTACCTTCGTTCGGCTCAAATAGAGCACGATCGAATCGTCGATATACCTGTTGAAATAGATGATTATGAGTTATTAGGCGCCAGCGTTTTACTTAAAACTCGCTTGTTAGAGCAACCGCTTTTAATAGAGTCTCCAGCAGTTGAAATAGATAAAACTACGACAAATGTATATATTAATTTAGATAAAATTCACCTATTTGATCGATTAAGTGAATTGTCTCTACAGAATGGTTAAACGCTCGATCTATGTTAATGGGTAGCCATCAAACCGCTGTCGAATTGGTTGGAAGCTTCAGTAATGAAGAGCTTTTTACTAAACAGTATTTTGATTGGACGGGTACAACAAGTCTCGGCAGTTATTGCATATCGGCATTGCCTAGTCATTACGATTGGGCACTTAAACCAACTCCGCGCTCACGTAAAACAGAGCTCGTGAGCGTGGAACATAACGCGCTAACTGAATGATATGAGAAATCATGTGCAACGCGAATGATAAATTTACTTTTCATAAGCATTGATGGCATATATACATGCTAGCCCACCATGAGTGTCGATAGCGACAAGTTCAATTGTTGAGATCACCTCATCACTTTTAACCTTAAGAATATTAACCGATAAATAATTTTCACGAACTTCAAAAACACGTTTGCCATCTAGATAAATGTCGTAGTTTTTTAAGCAGTTAGGTGCAACCTTCTCAGTGTGACCCCATTGCGATGTTTCCATTGCATGATCAAAATCGTTGTCAGTGATAACGGTAATGTGTGACAGCTTGCAAGGGACTTCCAATTCAAGTGTTACGCTCGGATTTTTGTCATCTGGACTTGGTATCCAAGCGTGAGAATGAAAAGAAGGCCGATTAAAACCATTGTTGACGGCGTCACAACTGTAAGCTTTTAACGGATGTGAAAATTTGAAGGTTGGTATTACCTTATAAGGACGACGTTTAGGAAGCCAAAAATCGAACTCATCTACTCCCCAGTCACCATCCGCAATTTGGCGAGCGCGTTTAGCCACTTTTGGATTTACTGTATTATAAACCGTCATCAAACCAGGCAATTCTTGTTTGGAATTCAGTACCAGAATATCCGCATTTTCGGTAAGTTTGAGAAATACATAACATGAATGAGATGGAGCATAGTTGAAGTTGATTTCAACGGTTTGATGTCCTTTGTTTAGGTGAATAGCGTCAGACTTAATGATGGTTTCTGGTGTATGGTTATAGTGCTTATTGGATACCAGTAGGTCTACTTTTAATTCAGTGGCTTGGATAACGTTAAGTTGTAATTCAATACTCGGTAGTGATTCGTTTGCTAACAGTGGCAACATGATTGCGCTGCTTTCATTTAGCGGTATCATTCCAGCAGATGCATCATTATGCGTAAGTGAGAGTGTTGAGGAAGCAGCCATTGTTGCTGCACGGTGAGTGGTTGAGTTCAAGCGTGGAATATAAAAACCTTTACTTATCAGAGTTTGTTGTAGCAGGCTAATTTTATCAGCTTGAGCCAGATCGATTGGTCGTAGATCGAACTCCAGACATAATGCTGCAGCGGTACCGAGAACTTGTCCGTTTTGACCACAAGTACACATAACGCGAGTTGAACCAAAAGCGACATGAGAAGCGGATATGGTTCGCCCTCCGAAGAATAAATTATCAACATTTTTGGTGATCATAGTTCGATACGGGATAGTGTAGGTACCTTTACTGTGAAATTGTCGGCAACCATCGTGTTTGCTGTATACGCCGTCAGCAGGGTGTAAATCGATAGACCAACCGCCAAAACTCACGGCGTCATAATGGTCAATTTGTTCCACAATATCTTTTTGTGTCAACATATACTCACCGACAAATCGGCGGCTTTCACGTTTTCCTGGAATAGTGCCTACCCATTCGAGCGTTAGGTTGGCGGCATCTTCAAATTCACCGCTATTTTTAATGTAGTCCCACACGCCCCATACGATTCGCCAAAGTTCCCATTTGATCGTTTCACTATCGCCAATGGTATCAAGCCTGCCTCCCCATTCTAGCCACCATAAATCGCAACCATTTAAGTTTGAAGATAAGCGTTTGTAGCGTGGAATATCAGTGATGTCATCTAACGCAAATGTTGGAGCAGTAAATTCAACAGGATTCTCAGTACGCTTGGTGTAAAAATAGATTGAATGACCTAGTTTTTTACCGAAACTGTCATCTGGGGACATTTTTTCATCAAACTCAGAGGCATCTTCTGAACCTATTCGATAACTCGCGCCAGATAAATGACCAACAATACCATCCCCGGTGCAGTCGCAGAATAATGGGGCACTAAATGAGTATTTGGTTTCATTGATAGAGTTAAAAGCCTTCAAGCTTTGAATCGTATTTACCGACTGGCCAGTTTTTATATCAGCGTCGAAAATGGCGGTATTCAAATAAACACCAATGTTAGTCTCTTTTTTGACTAGATCTAATAAAATCATATCAAATATGACAGGGTTCCCTTCTTTATTACGAAAAAGGTTTTCTTCAAGAATTTCTCCCATAACGCCACTTTCACGAGCAAATCGATTATTGTTGCCCATATGAGACGTCGCACCCAGAGCCCAAAGGCGGACTTCACTTGAAGCATTGCCACCAAGAACGGGACGATCTTGAATTAATGCAACCGAGATCCCTTCTCGAGCGGCGCTTATTGCCGCGCAAACACCTGCTAATCCTCCGCCAGCAACAACAAGGTCGGTGGTGATATTGGCTTCACGTAAGGTGCGCTTCGAATCTCGAGCAAAAATTTCCATGGTTAAATCGCCTTTAATGTTGTGTCAATCATATTTGCCATATTGTTTCTATTTTAGTGACAATATGAATTTACGTCAAAGGCTGTCAATGATTCAATTCGTGTGTTTAGTTTTGTGACAAAACATCGCTTTTTAGTCGTAAGTCTATAATCTTTGTTGCCTAATTCGGCTATATATCCTATCTCATCAGCTAATAAGGCCGAATGTCACACCTTTGTGTCAACAATATCAGCGTGACGTGCGTAAGTTCAAAAAAAAATCAACGCGATGTTGCAAACGATAAAATTACCTCTATGTTTCTTATTTAGCAACAAGAGTGGATATAAATCGACCAAGGCTAAACCAAAACACACCTCAACCCTATTGGAGTGAATATGACTATATTAAAAGTATCGGTAGCGGCAAGTATGTTACTTGCTAGCACTGCCGTATCGGCAACAGAAACCACCTTTTTGAACTGGGTAACGTCAGAGCCGAGTAATAAAGCGGTTATTGAAGATTTAATTTCGCGTTCTGGACAACAAACTAATGTTATCTCTAGCTCTTGGGGTGACATGCAAAAAAATGTTTATTTACGAGTTAGAACTAAGCAACCTTTAGATGTTTTTCAAAGTCAGGCGAGATGGCTACCGACTTTTGCACAACTCCCTAACGTAGTTGATTTTAACGAAGTATTTGGCAAGGAATTCTTAGAAGCCAATATTCCTCCAGCGGTTTTGGAAGCAGGACGATATGAAGGAAAGCAATATGGAATGCCTTGGAATGTAGGCTCAATAAGCCTCGTTGCTAATAAAAAAATGTTGGATGATAAGAAAATAGAAGTAAGTCCAGCAACCATTGATGAGTTTGTCGCCACACTTAAGGCAGTCAAAAAGTCTTATCCAGACAGTACCCCATACGCCATGATGACGAAAGGTGGAAGTTTAATTTCTAGTGATTTTCAATTGTGGCTCTGGGCTCATGGCGGCTCAATTTTTGATACAGATGGAAACATAACCGTTAATTCACAAGCGACGGTCAAAACTCTTGATTTTATGAAAATGCTGCTTGATGAAAAATTGGCTTCACTTGATGTTGACCGAGGAGCCGCTCGTAGAATGTTTGGCCAAGAAAATACAGCCTACTATTTTGATGCAACGGTTGCTCGTGGATTTGCGAGAGATTTCTCTGGCATGGGCGAAGAATACGATAAGTATGTTTATCCAATTGAAACGCCAACACTTACTCCAGAAATGCAGTCACACTCTTTAGAGTGGGGACATGTGTTAATGATGATTGATAATGATGGTGCAAAAGTGGATGGAAAACTCAGTCCTGAAAGTGTGTCTGCTCAGTTGATTAAAACGCTATCACTTAATACACAAGTTCAGGTGGATTACTTTACTCAACTAGGTGGTATTCCTGTCACCAATGAAGCTCGCACTAATAAAGACGTAGTCAGCGATAGTTATATTGTTAATTGGAATAAATCGATGGGGATCCCAAAGCGTAATGAATTGTCTCCTTTAAGAAATAGCGCAAACTATGTTGCAGTTGTAAGCGAAGAAGTCCAGTCAGTATTGCTTGGTAAAAAAGAGCCACAAGAAGCCGCGTTATCTATGGAGCAACGTATACAGCGCCTCAAAAAATAATAGGGTGAGAAATGGAAATGGTATCAACAAAAACCAAGGTTGAATCAAATCGCGATAGAAATAGCCTCAAACGAGGTGATCGAAAATTTGCTTATTTGATTCTAATACCTGCTTTAACGGCATTTATTGTAATGGTCTTTTATCCATTTGTTGATGCCATGTCTATGTCATTTTATCAATATACGATTTATGACCTAGAACCAAAATTTATTGGCCTAGAAAATTTTTACAGCATATTAACTGACCCTTATGTTCTTGGTTCTTGGCTGACAACGGCCATATTTGTTGTATGCACAACGGCACTCACTATGTTTTTGGGATTGTCTTGGGCACTCTTAATGTATCAGGATTTTCGTGGTAGAGCGGTTTTTAGGACCATGACGTTGTTACCGTGGATCTTGCCAAGCACAGTGAGTGCTTTTATTTGGGCTTGGATGCTTAACGGTAAATATGGAGTCATGAATGTCATATTGACGAGTTTTGGGTTAATTGATGAAAATATTCAATTTTTATCCAATGACATAGGTGCCATGCTTGCCATTATATTGACCCGTACTTGGATATCTATTCCTTTGTTTATGTCATTTTTCCTAGCGGGTTTGCAAGGTATGGATTACCAACAAATTGAAGCCGCTCGAATCGATGGTGCAGGGAATCTACGTATAGTACGCAGGCTGATTTTGCCACATTTGAAACCGGTATTCTTAGTGACAGGCGCTTTGGGTATGATTGGCAACCTGCAGCAATTCGATATTATTTTTGCTTTGACAGGAGGTGGGCCAGTACGAGCAACATCTGTTCTGTCTATTGAAGTATTCCGACAGGCTTTTGAAAACTGGGATTTGGGAATGGCTTCGGCAATTGGTGTTTTATGGGTATTTACCTTGATGCCGCTGGTTGTATTTTACCTTCGCAACCTATTTAAAGAGGAATAACCTATGTTTGAACTACGTTCTTGGAAAGCAAAAATCGGATTTATATTTCTGTTAGCGGTTATTTCTTTTTTTCTATTTTTTCCAGTGTATTGGGCACTAAGTAGTGCGTTTAAAGGTAATTCAGAGCTCTATTTATCAGATCCTACACTTTTTCCTGATCAGTTCTTTTTTGGCCATTTTATCGACGCTATGTTTAGCGGAAATATATTACTACAGCTGAAGAACAGCTTGTTAACCTCTACTGCTTCTGCTGTATTAAATGCGATTTTAGCGGCTCTGGCGGGATACAGCTTTGCTAAATTTGATTACCCTGCAAAAAAACCGTTAATGTTACTTATCTTATCGGCTCAGATGTTTCCATTTGGAGTACTTTTGATCAGTATTTATCCAATGCTACAAGGCGTTGGTTTGCTTGATACAAAGTTAGGGTTGACCATTTCATATATCGTTTTCGCGCTCCCTGTCAGTACTTATATGATGTACAGCTATTTTAAGCAATTACCTAATGAATTAATTGAAGCAGCAAAAGTTGATGGGGCAGGCAATATGAAAATATTCATCCGTATTGTGATGCCGATTTCTTTTCCTGCCTTTATTACCGTTATGTTGTATGCCTTCATGTGGTCATGGAATGATCTTCTTTACTCTATGACATTAATTACATCGGAAGAACATCGAACAATTGGGCCAGGCTTACTTCTTCGCTACATCAATGAAAATAATGCCGATTGGGGCGGAGCAATGGCGGCTTCTTTTATTGCCGCAGCGCCCGTTGTAGCGGTATTTGCCATGTTACAAAAACAATTTATAGGTGGCGTGACAAGCGGCGCTGTGAAATAAGAATTTAGGGAATAAAAATGGCTGATTTAAGATTAAAAAATGTTTATAAGCGCTACGGTGAAGTTGAAACCATCCATGGTATAGATTTGGATATTACTAATGGCGAATTTGTTGTTTTTGTTGGTCCATCAGGATGCGGGAAATCAACTTTACTTAGAATGATAGCTGGTTTGGAAGAGGTTTCTAACGGCGACATCTATATCGACGATGTATTGGTGAATAATAAGCAACCAAGTGAGCGTGGCATTGCCATGGTATTTCAGTCCTATGCTTTATATCCTCATATGACGGTTAGAGAAAATATGAGTTTTGGATTAGAAGTGGCGAAAAAACCTAAAGCTCATATTGAAGAGCGAGTAAATGAAGCGGCGCGTATCTTAAAATTACAAGATTTACTGGACAGAAAACCTAAGCAACTTTCTGGGGGACAAAGACAGCGTGTCGCAATTGGACGTACGATTGTACGTGAACCCCAAGTTTTCTTGTTTGATGAACCTTTGTCAAATCTCGATGCAGAATTACGTGTTCAAATGCGTATTGAAATTGCTAAGTTGCATGAATCTTTAGGCAATACCATGATCTACGTGACACATGATCAAGTGGAAGCGATGACTATGGCAGATAAAATTGTGGTATTGCGAGATGGGAATGTTGAGCAAGTAGGGTCGCCGCTTACCTTATATAATCAGCCCGATAATATATTTGTAGCCGGTTTTATTGGTTCGCCAAAGATGAATTTTATTCCTGTCACTATAAATAAATCAGATGAGTCTTCCACAACCGTTGAATTAGCTACAGGTGAAGTCATTACACTGCCAATCACCACCAATAAAAAAATGTTGGGACTTGACGTAATATTAGGGATTAGGCCTGAGCACTTCGGTGAAGAAGGTGAAAAAGAAGTGGACATCAGTTTAAAGGTAGATGTGGTTGAAAACCTTGGTGGGACCTCTTATGTATATGGCTCTCATAGTGACACTCAACTTATTATTCAATGTGGAGAGAATTTTACTTTTGATAAAGGTCGGCCACTGAAGTTTAGTTTTGATACCAATCGCTGTCACTTATTTGATAGCGATGGTCAATCGTTGCGTAATTGAATCATTAGGGTTTTAGACAAGCGTTTTATTGATTTAGAGTTTAAAGAGATAAATATATCAAAGCCTTAAAGAGACTTGGATGATACAATTTCTTTGCATTCTATTTTTATAACGACCATTGAAGTTTTTTAAAATCAAAGAGTAATATAATGTCTTCACAACCAAATCAAAGTCTCATTGATGGGATCCGGTGCTTACAGTATTTAGCATCCAGTGATGCGCCTTTAGGTTGCCGAGAGTTAGCTAGACAACTGAATATGAGCCCAACCAAGGTTAACCGATTGCTGATGACCATGGAGTCAATTGGGTTAACTATGAAAGATGAAAAACGCAGGTATCTTCCTGGTGCAGGGATCCACGCTTTAGGCGCACAATCGATGCGAAGTTCTCATTTGTTCCGTAAATCCATTACAGTACTGGAGAATATTGCACCGCATGATCATATTGTAGCCTTGGGTGTATTGTGGGAAGACAAAGTCGTTTATCTATATCATTCCAAGCCCGGCCAGAAAGGTTTTGAGGCGTTACTTGATTACAAGATTCAACCTGCATATCACTCTGTTATTGGGTTGTGTTTATTAGCCGATCATTCAGATGAAAAGTTGATTGCGCTATTGGGCCAAGAACGTTTTGATTCGATTCTTCCTGCAATAACGCAGAAAAGAGCGTTTAATCATGTCCTTTTTGACCATACGGACGGCGAGTTATCTATGGCCGTCCCTATCGCTTCTGCGGATAAAGCGGCACTCGCATTTGCAGGGTTTTACGATATTACTCGCGAACAACGAACGGAAAAATTATCGCAGTTATCGATGCTAGCCAGTATGCTGTCTACCTGATCCACTTAGGTAAGTGATTGTTGATGTGAGGTTTACTGTTTTGAGTGAATATATTTTATTCGCCATTTAATCAGTGTGATGTTACTTTTGAAGGATAACCTTAAAAGGATGTTATATGAATTTAGACAAAGCTAAAAAACGTATCGCGAAACAGGTTAAGAAAGGTTTCAACGGTTACCCCAAAATTACTTTAGCGTATTATGGCAAGAATAAAGATTGTGCAACCGAAGTGGTTGTTCAATTTATGCTAGCAGAGACCGATAGCGTTCAAGAACAGCGTTTTTGTTGTGAAACAGATATTAGAAATGATGAGCAAATTCAGACAACATTACTAAAAATAATCGAAAGAGCCAATGCTAACTCGGTGATTGAAGTCGATGGGGTCGCCACCCTTTAACATAAGCACTGTATTGGTCTCTATGTAGTTAAAATAAGGCAGAATGGAGTTAAAATAGGGCAGGTAAATAACAAGTGAATTTGCACATTCGTTTAATGACTCCGCAAGATTTATCAGGGGCGACTCTAGTTCATCAATCCGTTTTTGTTCGGCAAAATGATTCAAGTGATTGGTTAGCCTGTAATTTGAATGCCTTTCCTCGCTATTTGATCTATGTGGCTGAAATAAACCATGAAATAGTGGGTTATATTATTTGGGCACAAAAAAGTGGTTTTCGTGCTGAAGCGGTTGTGGAGTTGGAACAATTAGCGGTAATAACCCATTATCAAGGCAGAGGAATTGGTCGACGATTAATCATGGATTCATTGCCCAAGTTAAAAAATCAACTCGCTCAAAAACATTCGATTTTAAAGCACATAATGGTAACGACAAGAGCCGATAACTTTGCTCAAGAACTGTATAAAAGCACACTAGGTGCCAAGGTTGAAGCGACCCTTTCAAACTTGTACTCTGCCGATGAAGTATTGATGATTGCTCGCAATGTTGATCTGAATTTAAATGCCATCTAAAGTCTCCCCTAGCAGATTAGCTAGGGGAAATAGAGATCCAATCTAATACTTAAATTTGTCTAGCAATGAGTTAAGTGTATTCACTTTGTTACTTAAAGTATTTTCAGTTGAATGAATGGTTTCAATGTTTTTAGAGTTGATATTTGTGACATTCGATATACTAACGATACTTTGTTCCACTTCTACAGCTGCTTGACTTTGTTGGTCTGCAGCCGTTGCAATTTGCAAATTCATTTGATTAATTTTGTCAGCAGTTAATGCAATTTCTTCTAAAGATGATGTTACTTTATCCACCGACACTAGCGATTGATTGGCGAACTCTCCGCCCGTTTGGATCACATCAATCGCTTGTTTAACATTTTGTTGCAGACGAGTGACAATATCCTGAATATCTTGAGTAGATTGCTGAGAACGTGCAGCCAGAGAACGAACTTCATCAGCTACAACCGCAAACCCTCTCCCTTGCTCACCTGCTCGTGCCGCTTCTATGGCTGCATTTAAGGCTAATAGGTTTGTTTGTTCTGAGATACCATTTATCATTTCGAGCATAGACTCTATACTGGTGCTATCTTCGCCAAGGCGAGTAACGACTTGCTGCGCTGAATCCATTTGTTGCACGAGCTCGGCCATCTGAACCGCACTCGATTCACTGCCTGAATGGCTAGCTTTAGCTAAAGAAGTAATGGTTTCAGTTTCTGTTGCAGCATTCTCTGTTAGATCAGCGACTTCTTTTGCTGAATAGGTCATTTCACTGATGGCACTAGCGGCTTGTTCGGTCTCTTTTAACTGTGCCGACATACTGGTTTGTGCTGTAGATGCAGATTGTTTCAAACTGTTAGCTGCGTCTTGAAGTTGATGGGTAGTATCATGAACGGAGCGAACTGTCCCTCGTATTTTATCAATAAATTGGTTGATAAATTGAGAAGTAATTCCTAGTTCATCGTCTCTACTGTCATCTAACTGCTTAGTTAAATCACCATCACCAAGAGCCAGACTTTCTGCTAATTTAGACATATCAGCCAAAGGATCTAATACGCTTCGGTTAATAAGAACATACATAAAAATTAAAATTAATAAAAATACAGCCGTAAGTGAATAAACTACGTTTTTAATTGTGTATGAATAACTTATCTGTTGTTCTCGGCTTTGATCAGAAGTTTGCATTGCAAGCTCCATTACCTTTTGTACCTCGTCAGATATATCCGCAGCCGCGGTATCAAACTGAGCCATCAATTTATTGCCTCCTGCAGGACCTTCGGCAATATAGGCCTCTGCCATCATTTTCCCAGTGTTAAAATAATGTTGTAGAGTAGGGAGCATGTCTTGATAAAAATGCGCGTTATCTTGGTCAAGTTCAGTTAATTCCGCCAGTAAACCTTGTGCTAAAGTGTAGTTTTCTTGGGCGACATCAATACCATCATTTAAGCCATCCAGTGCCCGGGTAGCACTAATATCCGTAAGCCATTGCTGTATTTGGATCACTGCGATTTTTAATTGATAATTTTTAAAAACAATAGGCTCAACCTTTTCGCCTACATTTATGGATATTTGATGGATACGATTGCTTTGATAAGTCATGAAGGAAGACTGAATAATTATTCCTGCTAATAGACAAACCAGTGCTAAATACATTTTTGCTTTTATGTTCACAGTTATTCCTTCAAGAAACTATTTGATTAATTATTACTTAGGATTTTATTTAAACTTGTTTATATAACTTTTGATGATAATACTATCTTTAATCTTATTTATCTGCTGTGAATGACTTTAATTATTTGATGTGGAGCAACATTTTAACGGAACTTTTCAGCTTGTGCTTTATCGTCGCTAAAAAATCTATAAGCATCTTTTGTATATATATGTATAATAAAATTCTATACAAGTAACATTGTATGGGCTAAATTTTATGGTGATTCCTATACAACTTAGCCTAGATATTGGATACAACACAAGGTATAACCATGGTAAAAACAACCAGCAGTATGATGCTAAACCTTTCTCAATCTATAGAGGATTCGCCAGCACCGATTTATGCCAGAGTAAAACAAGCTATCTGCCAAAAAATCTCGAGTGGAGAATGGCAGGCTGATCAAAGAGTGCCTTCAGAATCTGAAATGGTTAATGCTTTGGGTGTGAGTCGTATGACGGTAAACCGAGCGCTGCGTGAATTAACCGACGAAGGAATATTAGTTCGTCAGCAAGGTATTGGTACATTTGTTGCTCAGAAAAAAACACACTCGGCCCTTTCTGAAGTGCATAATATCGCCACTGAAATTACTGAACGAGGTCATCAGCATACGGCTAAATTGCTAGAAATTACTCGTAGTGGCGCAAGCATGGAAGAAGCGATGAATTTAGGGGTACGCACTAACCACAGTATTTTCCGTACTACAGTTTTACACTATGAAAATGACTTGCCTATCCAGATTGAAGAGCGAGTTGTTAACGCAATGCTAGCGCCAAATTATGATAAACAGGATTTTCAGCAAAATGAAACTTACAACTATTTGATGAAAGTAGCACCGATGACAGAAGGTGAACATTTAGTTGAAGCCGTGGTACCGACAGCAGAGGAATGTGAACTGTTGCAAATAGACCCAAGTGAACCTTGTTTACAGATAAAGCGTCGTACTTGGTCGAATGATCAGATTGTCACTACGGCGCGTTTGTTGTCTCCTGGTTCAAGGTTTCAGTTGTTTGGACGCTTTGAAGGGTAAATTAGTCTTATTCTAGCATTTAGGCATTGGTAACTAAGGCTCATTTATTTAGCATTGAAACCATCACACAAAAGCAAGGTAACAATACCTTGCTTTTTCTTTTTCTGCTGCTCGTTAAAAATCTCTTGTACTCAATTTGATTTGCTCTTATTATTTGTAATAACTTGTATATACATGTAATGTTAATTTGTTGCGGTGATATAGTCTGAATCTAATTCCTATCAGTGGCATAAAACAAATAACTTGAATTAATAGACGTTACGGAGAACATCGTTCATGTTTGAATTGACAATAGAACCAGGGAAATTAACGCTGACGGAGTTGCGCCAAATCAGCCGAGAACCAGTGTTATTATCATTGGATAAAAATGCAGTGGCAGGCATTAACGCAAGTACTCAAGTCGTTAATGATGTTATTGCCGAAGACCGCGCCGTGTATGGCATTAACACAGGTTTTGGTTTACTTGCAAATACTCGTATAGCTGAAGAAGATCTTGATCAATTGCAACGCAGTATTGTCTTGTCGCATGCAGCTGGTATAGGCGAACTAATGAGCGATGCGACTGTTAAATTAATTATGACATTAAAGGTAAACAGCCTTGCTCGTGGATTCTCCGGCATTCGCTTATCGGTAATTGAAGCGCTTATGACGTTAGTTAATAAGCAAGTGTATCCGTGTATTCCACAAAAAGGCTCGGTTGGTGCGTCGGGCGATCTTGCTCCACTGGCTCATATGAGCGCGATACTTCTTGGTGAAGGTCGAGCACGTTACAAAGGCGAAATTATTTCCGGACAAGCTGCTTTAGCGATTGCTGGCTTAGAGCCAATAACGTTGGCACCCAAAGAAGGTTTAGCGCTATTGAATGGCACGCAGGCATCTACAGCGTTTGCCTTAGAAGGATTATTCCATGCCGAAGATCTGTATGCATCGGCGATTGTTTGTGGATCATTATCGGTAGAAGCAGCACTTGGTAGTCGCCGTCCATTTGACGCCAGAATACATCAAGTCCGTGGACATCAAGGTCAAATAGATGCAGCGGCTGCTTATCGTCATTTACTAACTGAGAGTAGTGAATTGAGTTTGTCTCATGTTGATTGTGAGAAAGTTCAAGATCCATATTCATTACGTTGTCAGCCGCAGGTGATGGGGGCGTGTTTAGATCAAATTCGTCACTCAGCTGAAACACTGTTGGTTGAAGCAAACTCGGTATCTGATAATCCATTAGTTTTTGCTGCGGAAGGCGATATTATTTCAGGCGGAAATTTCCATGCAGAACCGGTTGCGTTTGCTGCTGATAATCTTGCATTGGCGATTGCTGAAATTGGCAGTTTATCTGAGCGTCGCATGGCTTTACTAATTGATAGTAGTTTGAGCAACTTACCACCATTTTTGGTTGATAATGGCGGTGTAAACTCAGGGTTTATGATCGCTCAAGTAACGGCTGCTGCGCTAGCCAGTGAAAATAAAACTTATGCGCATCCTGCTTCAGTTGACAGTTTACCCACTTCGGCTAACCAAGAAGATCATGTTTCTATGGCCACTTTTGCTGCTCGTCGCTTAAAAGACATGTCTGAAAATACGCGTGGTATTTTGGCGGTTGAGTTTTTGTCTGCCATACAGGGATTAGATTTCCGTGCTCCCCTTATCTCTTCGGAAGTGCTGCAACAAGTCAAAGCCGAGCTTCGAGCAAAGGTACCGTTTTATGATAAAGATCGTTATTTCGCCTTAGATATTGAGAAAGCGAATGATTTGTTGGCGGAAGCGGTACATAACAAGCTGATGCCTGAAGGACTGCTACCTAGCTGTTAAAGGGGATTGCATGAATAATTGTATAGAATTTGATTCGATCTGGTTTGGATTTCATCTCGCTAGCATGACTGACGGGCGATATCACCAGATCGAAGATGCGGCGATTGGTGTAAAAAATGGTCGTATCGCGTGGATTGGTAAACAGATTGATTTACCGAACTATGAGGCTAAAGAGCAGAATGATTTGGCTGGAGGATGGGTTACGCCCGGTTTAATTGATTGCCACACGCATCTGGTTTTTGGTGGCAATCGCGCCAATGAATTTGAACAAAGGCTCAATGGTGTGAGTTATAAAGAGATCGCAGAACAGGGCGGTGGGATTGCCGCATCCGTCAATGCAACCCGAACAGAAAGCCATGCACAATTAGTTGCTTCGGCAAAACGTCGTTTGATTTCATTAATAAAAGATGGCGTGACTACCTTAGAGATCAAATCCGGTTATGGCTTATCGCTTGAACATGAAATAAAAATGCTACAAGTAGCCCGTTCTTTAGCTGAGGAGTTATCGGTTGATATTCGCACAACTTGTTTAGCCGCACATGCCTTACCAATCGAGTATAAAGATCGAGCAGACGAGTATATTGATTATTTATGTGATCAGGTTCTACCTGAAGTAGCAAGATTGGAACTTGCCGATGCAGTTGATGCGTTTTGTGAAGGCATCGCATTTAATCCTAAACAGGTAGAAAAGTATTTCAAAACCGCGCATTCCCTTGGACTACCGGTTAAATTGCACGCTGAGCAATTATCCTCTTTGGGCGGCTCATCATTGGCCGCGCGTTATCAGGCCTTATCTGCCGATCATCTTGAGTTTATGACTGAAGCTGATGCCTCTGCTATGGCAGATTCGGCAACGGTTGCTGTCTTACTACCGGGTGCCTTTTTCACCCTTAGAGAAACGCAGAAACCGCCAATTGATTTGCTGCGGAAATATAATGTTCCGATGGCTATTGCAACCGACGCTAATCCGGGTACATCACCGGTTCTGTCACTTCGATTGATGATGAATATGGCGTGCACTTTATTTGATTTAACACCAGAAGAAGCTTTAGCTGCCACCACGGTGCATGCCGCGCAAGCATTAGGGTTATCTGCAACGCATGGGGATTTGAGCCTTGGAAAAGTCGCAGATTTTGTTTGTTGGGACGTAGAAAGCCCCGGAGAACTTAGTTACTGGATTGGCGGTGACTTGATCAAAACCCGAGTGAAATTAGGAGAGATTAAACATGTATGAAATCACTACTCCTTTCCATTTCCAGCAAGGAAACAGCCCTGTTCTAGTCAGTATGCCGCATAGCGGTACTGCTTTGTTGCCGAACATGGAACAACGTCTAACAGACCAAGCTAAAAACTTGCCTGATACGGATTGGTACCTTACTGAATTATATGATTTTTTATCAGAACTAAATGTTGGTGTGATCAGCGCCAATTATTCACGCTACGTGGTTGATTTAAACAGACCTGTTGATGATAAACCTTTGTACGCAAGTAAAACTACCGGGCTTTTCCCAGAGATTTTATTTTCTGATCAAGCGGTGTTTTTATCCGGTGAACAACATTCATCTGAACTAAAAGAACAGATAAAAAGCGACATATGGCAACCTTACCATCAAAAAATCGGGCATGAGCTTGATCGTATTAAACAGCAGTTCGGCTACGCTATTTTGTTTGACGCGCATAGTATCGCCGAGCAGGTGCCGATGTTATTTGATGGTAAGTTACCTCACTTTAACTTTGGTAATAATGATGGAGCGGCTAGTGCTTCGGTCTTACTTTCAAGCATAGAAAAAGTCATAGCGAATACTCGTTTTAGTCAAGTGAGTAATGGCCGGTTTAAAGGAGGCTATATTACCCGATTTTTTGGTCAGCCAGAGCAAGATATCCACGCCATCCAGTTAGAGTTATCGCAAGCGACATATTTAGTGGACTCGGCCTTAACGGATGGCACAAGTCAGTATCAACTTGACGTTACCAAAACGCAGCAGCTGAAACCTATTTTAAAGCAATTAATTAGTACCTTAATCAGCGCAGGCAATCGACAGTACGTTCGCTAATTTTCAAAATAGTAAAGGAGTCCTATGATGAGCGAGAAAAATTTTAAGGCATTGGTATTAGAAGGCATCCCTAAAACATTGCCACCAAAACGAGAACGAGATAGCAGCCTGAGCCATGCGCCGAAAAGAAAAGACATTCTGACATCTGATGAAAAAAAATTGGCACTGAAAAATGCATTGAGATATTTCGATACAGAGCACCATGCCGTTCTTGCCAAAGAGTTTTATCAAGAGTTACAACAATACGGCAGAATTTATATGTATCGATACAAGCCTGACTACGAGATGAAGGCTCGCTCGATTAATGAATTTCCACACCAGTCCAAGCAAGCCGCAGCGATTATGTTGATGCTAAATAACAACCTCGATAATGCGATTGCTCAACATCCAGAAGAATTGATCACCTATGGTGGTAACGGCGCAGTATTTTCTAATTGGGTTCAATATCGTTTAACCATGAAATATTTGGCAGAGATGACGGACGAACAAACCTTGGTTCTTTACTCTGGGCATCCGATGGGACTGTATCCATCCAATAAGAATGCGCCAAGAGTGGTTGTTAGTAACGGAATGATGATACCGAATTATTCAAAGCCAGACGACTGGGAAAAATTTAGTGCGCTAGGTGTTACGCAATATGGACAGATGACGGCAGGTTCATTTATGTATATTGGCCCCCAAGGTATTGTACATGGCACCATGATCACGGTATTGAACGCAGTTAGGATGCAAAAAAATCGCGATAAATCTAAGTTACCCGTGTTCGTTACCTCAGGACTAGGTGGCATGAGTGGTGCACAACCTAAAGCGGCAGTGATCGCCAAAACCATTGGCGTAGTTGCCGAAATTAACCCTAAAGCGGCCTATAAAAGACATCAGCAAGGCTGGGTTGATGAAGTCCACGAAGATCTAGATAAAATCATTACCAGAATGAAACTCGCCATCGAACAACATGCGCCAGTATCGCTTGCGTATGTAGGTAATATTGTTGATCTTTGGGAACGCTTGGTTGATGAAGATATTACTATTGACTTAGGTTCGGATCAGACCTCATTACATAACCCTTGGGCCGGAGGATATTACCCTGTCGGTTATAGTTTTGAGCAATCCAATGAAATGATGGCTAACCAACCAGAGCAATTTAAACAAGCGGTGCAAGACACGCTAAAAAGGCATGTAGAAGCAATTAACAAACTGACGGCTAAAGGAATGTATTTCTTCGATTATGGTAACGCCTTTCTTTTGGAAGCAAGCCGTGCTGACGCGGATATTGTTAATCAAGATGGTTCATTTAAATACCCTTCTTATGTCCAAGATATTATGGGACCGATGTGTTTCGATTATGGTTTTGGTCCTTTTAGATGGGTTTGTTCGTCTTCCGATGCCAAAGATCTTGATATGACCGATAAAATCGCAGGCGATGTGTTAGAGGCAATGTATCAAGAGGCACCAGAGGAAATAAAGCAGCAAATTGCCGATAATTTACTTTGGATTCGACAAGCAAAAGAGAATAAATTAGTGGTTGGATCTCAGGCTCGAATTTTATATGCCGATGCTGAAGGTCGCATGAGAATTGCAGAAGCGTTTAATAAGGCAATTAAAGACGGGGTAATCTCTGCACCTGTTATCCTTGGACGAGATCATCATGATGTTTCTGGTACCGACTCACCTTATCGTGAAACGTCCAATATTTATGACGGCTCAAGGTTCACTGCGGACATGGCGATTCAAAATGTCATTGGCGATTCATTCCGAGGCGCGACTTGGGTGAGTATCCATAATGGTGGTGGCGTTGGTTGGGGAGAAGTAATCAACGGCGGTTTTGGAATGATGCTTGATGGGTCGGAAGAGAGCGATAAAAAGCTAAAGTCTATGCTCCATTGGGATGTCAATAATGGCATCTCTAGACGAAGCTGGGCGAGAAATGAAGGGGCGGTATTTGCGATCAAACGTGCAATGGCTGTTGAACCAAATTTGACTGTAACCATTCCTCATTTTGCTGATGATTCATTACTTGATGACATTGTTCAGTAGCGTTTGGTAGTTTTTTATCACGCGACCTTTTTACTCTTTATTGTTGGGTGATTCTCTAGCAGTAAGCCAATTCAGCTGCGTGAGTATTAAAGTAAAAAGGTTGCTTTTGTGGATAAAGGTGGCAGCCAATGGCGAATGTCGAGATAGGTAGTAATACTGAGATAGCGCATGATAGTGAGACGATGCGGGATGGTGAAACCATGTTTGATTACGACATAATATTATCGGACGATTTTAAATGTATGCCTTGGAAAAACGGTTTAGGTAGTACTCTTGAGATTGTACGTTATGACGATCTGCACGGACTCCGTTGTCGTATTAGTCAGGCTAGTGTTGTGAATGATGGGCTATTTTCTGATTTTAGCGGTCTACACAGAACTCTCATTTTATTGTCTGGTAACGGTATGAGGTTACAACATAACAATAAAAACAGGCAACATACTCATCAGTTAAACAATGTGCTAGATGTTGCCTGTTTCTTAGGTCAAGATCAGACGTATGCGAGTTTGACTCAAGGTGCGATTGACGACCTTAACATCATGGTTCGGGACGTGGATACACAGGCGACAGTGTCTATTTTGCGCGAAAAGCAATCGTTAATGGTTTCTCTTGAGCCTAATCAGCTACTAAAAGCATTCTATGCCAACACAGAATGTCGTTTGTGTGTGAATAATCAACGGCTACTCAACCTACCAGCCAACAGTGTATTGTTTATCCGGTCGTTGACAGCAGCTTACCAGCAGGAAACTTCATGTAATAAAGTATATGAACAAGCCACACAAATCGAACTTGAGCTTGGTAGCGGTGTTTTTATTGAAGTATCAGCCAGATCATCCTACTAACACTGATATAGAATAGACAAAGCATTACATTACGTGGCTATTGAAATCACATATTTTGATAATTTGGCCCACTGCCACCTTGTGGCGGTGTCCACGTTATTTTTCCTCTCGGATCTTTAATATCACAAGTTTTGCAATGAAGACAATTAGCTGGGTTAATTTGCAATTTTTTCTGCTTATTTTGATCAATGACTTCATATACACCAGCTGGACAATAACGTTGCGCTGGTTCCGCAAAGTTAATATAACTATCGATTAGCCAGTGTTCTGTATCTGACACAATAAGGTGGCATGGTTGCTCTTCGTCATGTTCTGTGTTGGCAAGATACACAGAATCTACAATAGAGAAAGACAATGTTTTATCTGTTTTAAAGTCAGAGTGTTGCGGAGAGGTGGTAGCTTGATCCATCGCAAGTCGATCATCAGAAAGGTCACGTATTGCCGGTAATTTATAGTTAATCAGCTCATTGGTTCGGTTGTAGGCGCCACCAATTATCGATCCCAAGCGATGTAATGCAGGGCCAAATGAGCGGGTTTGTTTTAATTGTTGGCAAACGTTACTATTTTTCCAATGCTGGTCAAAAGTAGTCTGCTTACCTTGTTCTACGCCATCTAGTTGTATAATGGTATCCGCCGCATATAATGCCGAATACATGGCAGTGTGGATACCTTTCATCCTTGCTGTATCGAGTGTACCTGCATTGCAACCAAGAATGAATCCTCCGGGAAACACCATATTTGGTAGAGAATTAAACCCACCTTTAGTAATACTGCGCGCGCCATACGCGACTCTTTGTGCATTTTCTAACAATGCTGAGATTTTAGGGTGATGCTTTAGCTGCTGAAAAGCATCATAAGGATTAAAGTAGGGATCTTTATAATTGAGATCTGCAATCAGGCCGAGCCAAATTTCGTTATTGTCTGCATGATAAAGATAAAAGCCACCACCAGTAGAGGCGGGTAGAGGCCAACCTGTACCGTGTACCGCTAAACCTGCGTGATGAACATTGTCTGCTACTTTCCACTTTTCTTTAAACCCTATCGAGTAATGTTGTCTATCCGCATCTTGGTCTAGCTGATAATGTTGCAACACCTGTTTTCCTAAATGGCCGCGGCTTCCTTCGCATAGTAACGTTTGCTTAGCTAATAGTTTCATGCCAGGTTCATAACGGTCAGTCGGTTGGCCTTGTTTATCCAACCCCATATCGCCAGTGAGGACACCGATAACGGTATTATCTTCATAAACGAGTTCGGCAGCAGTAAAACCAGTAAAAATTTCACCGCCGAGTTCCTCAACTTTTTCGCTTAACCATTGACATAAACGACCAAGACTCATAATTCGCATGTCTTTATTGTGTAACGATTTTGGTGTCATGACATGAGGAAGGGCAATCGCGGTTTTTTGTTTCAAGAACCAGGTTGTATCGTGATTTACGGCAATTCCTAATGGCGCGTCAAGCCGCTCTTCTTCTGTAAATAACTGGTTAAATATTTCACAATCAAAAAGCGCGCCAGATAATAGATGAGCGCCAATTTCAGAACCTTTTTCTAACACGCAAATAGACAAGACTTTATCTTCAAGAGAGGCTTGTTTTAATAAACGATAAGCAGCGATTAGGCCAGCAGGTCCAGCACCGACAATAATGACATCAAAGGCCATTTCGTCTCTTTCTAATATTTGTTCCATAAGTAAACCTTAACTTAGTAATGCTTTTTTTAGCTGAGGCATTACTTGTTCCACTGTCGCGACAAGTGCAATATCTGCTATTTGCATTATTGGTGCATCTACGTCGTTATTTACCGCGATGATTTTCTTCGCACCTAATATTCCGGCAAGATGCTGAATAGCTCCTGATACCCCGAGTGCGATGTAAACATCTGGTGCGATGATTTTTCCTGTCTGACCAATTTGTTTATCATTGCTCATTAAACCTGAGTCGATTACCGCGCGTGTGCCACCTAAAGCAAAACCAGCTTGTTCGGCTAACTCGGATAATTCGTTATAAAGTGCTTCACTATTAACACCTCTGCCGATACCGATCACCCATTTAGCCGTAGTTAAATCATGGCTGACTGTCTTAGCCGTTACACTTTTCATGGTAGTAGTTGATGGCGCGGCTTCTAATGGGGCAAGTTCACTTGTAGTCACGTTTTGCTGTTGATTTATCTCAGCAAGAGAAAATGCACTACAGCGAACAGTCGCAATAACAACGTCATCCAATACTTCGACGGTTTCTATCGCATTACCAGCATAGATGGGGTGTTTAAATATTTTGTTCGATACTATTGCTGAAAGATTGGATAGTTGCCCAACGCCAATGAGTGCCGCAATACGAGGCAATGTGACTCGGGCAAGGTGTTGGTCACTTGCTAATACAGTGCTGAAAGCTTGCTCTGTTATCCATTGAGCCAGATACTTTGACAAGCTGATGGCATCCTCTGGATAGGACATGCTGATAACACTTGTTACGCCTGCAATGGAGGATAACTTTTGCAAATATTCTTCGGTATTCATTGATTGATGAATGAAGACGCTAATCGGGGCTTTTATCTGCTGAGCTGCGGTGAGCAATTTACTGCTGTTACTACTAAATTTTGGCTCTATTGGCAATATAACTAAGGTGCTCATTTTGTTGCCTCCAGACTTTCACTTATTTTTTGTGCCAGTTGTTCACTGCTGTCGCATAGAATTGTATTTGAAGTGCGGTCGGCTGGACGCTCAAGATGGATTCTTTTTTGGTGCGTGACATAATCGACGCTAAGTTGTTCTTTTTTCACCACCGACAATGGTTTTTTCTTGGCTTTCATTATGTTAGGTAACTTTACAAAACGAGGTTCAGCGAGCCTAAGATCGGCGGTAATAACCGCAGGCAGCGTCATTTGTATGTTCGCTTCTCCGTTATCCGTTTCATAGCGTACTTGGCTACTGTCACTATCTAGTTGGATTTCTGCGGCACAATCGGCAATGGGCGCATCCATTAATGCGGATAACATTGCACCGGTTTGCCCGTTATCACCATCAATAGATTGTTTTCCTAGCAAGACGAGATCTGGCGATTCTGTCTGTACAATGTTATATAAAACTTTAGCTATATTTAGAGGAGTTAGAGGTGTGTTTTCTTCCACTAAAATAGCTCGGTCAGCACCGATGGCCAATGCGTGACGTAATTGATCTTTTGTTTTTGAATCACCAATAGAAACCACGACAATTTCATTAGCTTGACCCTGTTCTTTTAGACGAACAGCTTTTTCTACTGCGATTTCACAAAATGGGTTCATTGACATTTTAATACCATCCAGTTCGACATTAGACTGTTGGTCGTTAATGTGTATTTTTACGTTGTAATCGACAACTCGCTTAATTGCGACGAGTACTTTCATTCTTAACACTCCTAAAATAAATGCCCATTTCTCTTTAAAACAGTGAAAGCTAAATATGAAAACTAACTAAAAAAACCGGCATTAAAACGTCTGCCGAAATGATACTGCTTCCTTATCTACAGGGAGGTTACTATTTCATTTTTTTCTTTGTATATAGTGTTGTCATTTTTGTTTACAGTACTATCACCTTCGTCTGCAGTGTGATCACTTTGTGAATCTTGGTCCCAAAACGCGTTGCGATCGATGTAGTTTTGTAAAAATTGTTGCAAACGAGGCGCTTTAGGGCCCTGAAATAAAGATTTAGGTGAACCTTTGGTGACAATTTCTCCTTTATCAAGGAAAACAACGGTATCAGCAACTTGGGCAGCAAATCCCATTTCATGAGTCACGACAATCATCGTCATACCCTCGTTGGCGAGATCTTTCATTACTTGTAGAACTTCGCCAACTAACTCTGGATCTAACGCGGAGGTTGGTTCATCAAATAGCATTACTTGAGGATCCATTGCTAGTGCTCTTGCAATAGCAACTCGTTGCTGTTGGCCTCCAGATAACTGTGCAGGATAATGATTGGCTCGCTCGGATAGACCCACTTTATCTAGCAACAATAAACTGCGGGCATCAGCATCTTTTCGTGACATTTTTTTCACTCGAACCAGTGCTTCACTCACATTACCTAACGCTGTCATGTGAGGCCATAAGTTAAATTGCTGAAAAACCATGCCCATATTGCGGCGTACTCGATTGAGCTCTTTTGTTTGAGCAAGCTTACGATAGTCAGTGTCATCATTGTAGCCAAGTAATTCTCCGTCTATCATGACAATACCGCTAGTGTATTGCTCAAGAAAGGCGATACACCGAAGTAAGGTACTTTTCCCTGAACCTGATGGACCAATGAGACAAACCACTTCTGATGGATAAACCTCTAAATTAATCCCTTTAAGTACTTCATTCTCACCATAAAATTTGCCCATTTCTTGTACTTGAACAATTGGCTTATTTTTTTGTTTGACTTCCATTGTTACCTACTTATATACACTGTTACTCATTTATATACACGGCTAGTTATTCATGTATCGGCGATTTACTTACATGCTTGTTTATATTAGATAAATTAGGTTACCTATCCATATATTTACTTAAACGTTTTTCCGCTGCTGCCCCTAAACGTGATGTGATTTCTGCAAGCATTAAATAGGCTAATGACAGTACGAGCAACGTTTCTGCATACGCGAAGGTTTCCGAACCTATTCCAGTAAGAACAAAAGTGAGTTCGGGCACTGTTACAATCGAAAATACTGCGGTTTCTTTACCTAAAATGGTGGTTGTGTTGACCAACCCTGGAACAATTAACACCATCATTTGTGGTATTTTAATACGCCATATGGTTTGTGGCAGAGTAAAGCCCATCATTTGTGCCACCTCTACTTGTCCATCTGGTACAGAAGCAAAACCGGCGCGGAATATTTCTGCATAATAAGCACTTCCATAAAGGGACAGTCCCAAAACTGCCGCTTCGATCGGTTCGAGATATAGACCAATTGCAGGACCGCCGTAGTACAAAAGAAAGAGCTGAATTAAAAAAGGTGTGGTGCGAAATAGTTCGACATAACAGCGTACAGGATAACGGAAAATAGCGGATTTAGCCGTCAAACCAATGGAAACAAACAAACCTATAACCATGGCAAGTAGGCATGAAGCTGCAACAGACCACAAAGTGGTGCCAAATCCTGCTAATACTTCAGGTAATCGATCGGTAATAATGTGAATATCAAATATCATTATATTACCGCCTTACGTTGTACCTTTTTTTCCAACCAAAGACCGGCAATAGAAATGGTACTGTTTATAACAAAATACATAGCCGTTGCTGCTAAATAGAATTCAAAGGGTTGAAAGTTACTGGCGGCTAAGTTTTGTGCCGTTCGAGTTAACTCCGCGATACCAATTACTGAAATGAGAGAGGAAGCTTTGACCAGTAAAATGACTTCATTTGTGAGACTAGGAATGGTGAGCTTGAATACTTGAGGCAGTTGAATATGAAAAAATATTTGTAAGCGAGTCATTCCAAGCATTTGAGCTGATTCAAATTGTCCTTCTGGGAGCGATTGAAAACCTCCGCGCAAGATTTCAGTCATGTAAGCGCCGGCACAAAGCCCTATACATCCTGTGGCTGCAACCAAAGCGGGGACATCAATTCCAATGAGTGGTAAGCAGTAGTAGGCGACCATTAATTGCACTAACAACGGGATGCCGCGAAATATAGACACATAAATTTTAACGGTAAGCTGGAGATATTTGTTAGCGTACATACGCAAGATGCACATTAACATTCCTACAATTAGCCCCAAAAACACTGCCATAAAAGAGAGGAACAAGGTCATTTCGACCCCGTTCCATAGCATAGGAAGTGTTGAGGGGAGAATCGAAAAGTCGAGCATTTCGTACTACCCCGCAAAAATTAAATATTAGGAACGATGGTTTCCTGAGGTAGGTCCATTTCGACACCAAACCATTTCTCTTGGATAGCTTTCATACGCCCATCATTTTCCATTTTTACAATAATGTCGTTGAGTGCTTCAAGCAGTGAAGCTGAGTTCTCGTCTTTGCTGACGACGTAACCAAAGTAAGTCTTTTTACCAAATGGAGGAGTCACCACTTCAAAGTTTTTATGTTTACTCGCCATATAACCAATATTTGGTAAAGAGTTTGCTACAGCATCCACTCGTCCAGTCATGATCTCTGAATATGCTTGGTTGTTATCGATATAACCTTTGATTTCAGCTGGTTTATCAAGAGAGTCTGAATACTCTTGTAACTGTTGGCTTTGAGAAGAGGATTTTTGAACACCAATCACCATACCTGCGATGTCTTCAGGTTTAGTAATTCGACTGTCGCCACGTTTTTTTAATAGAGCAACTGAAGCATCCGCGATTGGGTAAGTAAAGCTATATCGTTCCATTCTGGCTTTGGTTATCGTAACCGGTCCAGATACCATATCGAATTTTTTTGCATCTAATCCTGGTAGAACACTAGTCCAAGGTAAGTCAATGTAACTCACTTTAACACCAAGTTCTTTAGATACTTCATCGAACACATCTTTGTTTAAGCCGACATGTTTGTCTACTTCAAGAAAATCGAATGGGGCGTATTGAAGTTCTGTACCTACAGTTAATTCACCTTTCGCCTTAATGTCTGATAAAGCGTCTGCTTGAGCAGAAAAAGTAAACAACCCTGAAAGTAATAAAATAGTACTACTTAGAACGGTTTTTTTATTGAAGCTATGCATTGTCTAATTCTCCATTTAGCCTGTTTGACTGGTTTCATTCCAATGAAAACAAATTCACTTTTTAACAAAATTTTAGTACAACTTGTTATGATAAATCGTGTCGTATTCAAACTTGACTATACATATATACACATCATTTTTTATAGAAACAAGTCAAAAATAGAGATTATTGTATGAATATGGAAATTAAGTTTAATGACAAACAGTTAAAGGCAATTACTTCCTTTTTATGCACCAACATAGCTCACCATATTGGTGAAAAAGCACTGTAAAAGGGCGTTATTTTTACGCTTGAATTGCAATAAAATTGACTTGAAACTAATTATTCTAAGACATGAATAATAAATCAATTGAAATGATTCGACATAAATAGATGTACATGTATATACTAATTTTATTTTTTCAGTATGGATACTCATTGTAGTTAGAAAAGGGAGCAACAAAATGAAATCAATGGACGAAATAGTGGTTGAATTGGCAAATAAGTTTGTTGTTCCACTTAATGATTACAATGCAGGCTTATCGGTTGAGGCACTGAAAGCTAAATATAAAGTAGAAAAAATCGCTAAATTAGCGAGTAATGAAAATCCTTTTGGTACACCTGATTCAGTAAAAAAAGTATTAGATGATCAACACAATCTTGCGCATTATCCTGATCCAACTTGTCGTGATTTAAAAAGTGCGATCGGTCAAATTATGAATGTTGATGAGCAAAAACTGATTATGGGTAATGGTTCAGAGGATATTATTGCTATGATATCTCATGCGTTTATCGAAGTAGGGGATAAAGTACTCACGGTTGTGCCTTCTTTTGGTTTACATATATTGTACCCAAAGTCTTTTGGTGCCGAGATGATTATTGCGCCAATGACCGATGACTTACAGTTCGATGTGAATTCTCTTTGTCGTCAGTTGAGGGATTCGATTCCTAAATTGTTTTTTATAGCCAGCCCTAGTAATCCAGTTGGCTGTACGCTAAGTAAGGCTGATATTCAGTTATTACTTGACAGCCAACATGCTCAAACCCTATTTGTTTTTGATGAAGCGTATTATGAATATGCAGTTGGTGGGAAAGATTATCCCGATGTATTGGCGTTACTGCAAAGCTCAGGAAAACCATTTATTTTACTTAGAACCCTATCAAAAGCCTATTCTCTTGCCGGGTTGCGGGTTGGATATGGTGTGTGTGCATCGGCTAAAATGGTTAAATTACTGAATAAAATTCGGCTTCCGTTTAACGTGAATCGTTTAGCACAAAAAGCGGCTATTGCCGCTTTGTTTGACGCTGAGCATCTTGATAAAACCATGAAATGGAACGAGACAGCTAAGCAGGATTTATTTGAAAAATTACAAAAACTGGGCTTAGATCCTGCACCTTCTAAGGGTAATTTTTTATTTTTTAAAACCGCTTATCCATCAACAGAAATTGCAGAACAGCTATTAATACTCGGCGTTATTGTTAAAGCATGGGCGGAGCCAGGTTATAGCAACTATTTACGCGTATCTATAGGTAGTAAAAGTGAAAATGAGCATTTTATTACGAGTTTGGCAACGATCCTGCATTCAAAACAAGATAGTAAATTAAAGTGACCATTATGTGCTTGTTAAACAGGTAGTGTGGATAACGTATATCGCTTGAATTAAATAAATTATGGAGCTCAATATGGCAATAGAATGCCTTCAAGAACTGTGTAAGTTAGTCTATCCTGAACAAATTCGTCAAGGTCAGGCAATCGACAGCAGTTATCAAAAAGATTGGAGTAGTACTCCTGCTACATGCCCGTTAGCGGTTATTTTCCCCCACTCGACTGAACAGCTTGCGGCAATCGTTAAAGTTTGCGCGAAATTTTCACAACCTATTATTCCTCAAGGTGGTCGCACTGGTTTAACGGGGGCTGCGACACCTTATAGCGATTCGATCTGTATTTCCTTGGAAAAGTTGAATTCGATAGTAGAAGTGGATACGAAAGCAAATTCGATAACAGTAGGCGCCGGAGTATTATTACAGCAAGTTCAGGAAGCGGCGCAGCAACATGAGCGCTATTATCCGGTAGATTTTGGAGCGAGAGGAAGCTGTCAAATAGGTGGTGTGCTGGCAACAAATGCAGGCGGTAATAACGTTATTCGTTATGGAATGGCGAGAGAAACGGTTTTGGGTTTAGAGGTGGTGACCGCACAAGGTGATATTTTAGATCTGAATAATAAGATGATAAAAAATAATGCTGGGTACGATCTTAAACAGTTATTTATTGGTAGTGAAGGGACATTAGGTTTTATTACTCAAGCAACGTTAAAGCTTGCTTCTGTGCCTGGAGAAGCAAGAACAGCGCTCTGCGCCATGAGTAATTATCAAAATGGAGTGGATTTATTACGTCAATTGCAATCTCATCTAGGTCAATCTATTCATGCATTTGAAATGATGTGGTTGGATTTTTATAGTATGAGTTGTGACTGGTCTTGTTCGTCCAATCCACCTGTTGACTTAGATTACCCGCTTTACGTATTAATTGAATGTCGAGATTGTAGTGAAGATGCGTTTAATGCAGCGCTAGAGAGCGCGTTTGAATCGGAATTGATTCAAGATGCAGCAATTGCAGCTTCATTAAAAGATAGAGAAAAATTATGGGCCATTCGTGAAGCAACAACTGAATTTCCGATTAAGTTGGCACCCATCAATTTTGATATTAGTTTACCTATAGGCGACATTGACCGTTTTGTACAAGAATGTACCGCAAAGATAAAGTCTCGTTGGCCTAACGCAGTGGTGGTTAATTTTGGTCACATTGGCGACAGTAATTTGCATCTAACGATTGATAAAAATTCTGCCGAAGGGATTGACGAATTAGAAGCGGATAAATTGGTTTATCAATGTGTAGAACAGTACCAAGGATCAATTTCTGCAGAGCATGGTATCGGTACATTAAAACGTGATTTTTTACATCATTCTGTTTCACAACAATCGATTGAGTTGATGAGAACGATAAAACAGGCACTCGATCCTAAAAATATTCTAAATCCAGGAAAACTGATTCCTAAGTAGCTAAGTAGCTAACTAAGTAGCTAACTAAGTAACTAAGTAGCGTGTTGGCTTTGTGATGAATTTGAGCTATCTCATTTAGCGCTTAACTTTTTAAACGTTTATTTACTAAACGTTTATTCTCTGAGCGCTGTCATCACATGAGCAAATTGAACATTTAGCTCTTGGTCGAGCGCATGTTTTCCGTTTTCAATGACTCTATTACCCGCGACATAGACGGCGTTTATTTGCGATTTTTCACCAGAGAACAACCAACGATTTAACTGTTGAGGACAGGATAGTTCAGATAACCATTCATCCTGTTTGAGTTCTAACCAATCAGCACGGCATCCAACACTAATTCTTCCAATTGGTACGCCGCAAGCCTGAGCGCCACCTTTAGCGGCTTGAGTCCAGAGTAATTGTCCAACAGAGGGTTGGTCTTCAGTTACCAGACGGTTACGTTTTTGTTGTATTAGTCGTTGACCATATTCGAACCAGCGCAATTCTTCTAATGCATTTACTGATACATGGCTATCAGACCCAATACCCCAATGACCCTTATGAGTTAAAAATGCACATGCGGGAAACAGACCGTCTCCAAGGTTGGCTTCTGTTGTTGGACAAATACCCGCAACTGCCCCGCTATTAGCAATAGAAGCTATTTCCATTTGGTTAAGATGTGTTGCGTGAATTAAACACCAACGTTTATCTACGTTGATATGATTAAATAAATATTCTACTGGACGCATCCCACTCCAGTTTACGCAATCATCGACTTCTTTTATTTGTTCTGCAATATGAATGTGAACGGGTAAATCAGAAGGAAGAGCGGATAACACTTGTTGTATCTGTTCTTTACTCACTGCCCGTAACGAATGAAAACAGATACCTAAGCTGTTCAATGCTGAACACTGATTTTGCAAAGCGATGAATTGCCCAATATATTGTTGAGTTGTTTGAATGAAGCGTTGTTGCATTTTATCCGCGGCTTGTTGTCCAAAGCCACTATAAGTATATAGAACAGGCAGTAAGGTTTGACCAATTCCAACTGCATGGGCGGCATTTTGTAGCTGAGACGACATGGCATCGTATTCATAAGGCGTACCTTGAAGATCATGATGCAGATAATTAAATTCAGCAACTTGAGTATAACCGCCTTTCAACATGTCAACATACAAATAGCGCGCTATTACTCCAACTTGCTCCGGTGTTAACTTGCTAACCAAACGATACATTTGTTTGCGCCATGTCCAAAAGCTGTCTTGGGGATCGCCTGCAACTTCAGCCAGTCCAGCCATAGCACGTTGAAAAGCATGAGAATGGAGGTTTGGCATGGAAGGGATCACTAATCCTTTGATTTGTTGAGCTTCTTCAGGACAAGTGGTACCGATAGTTAGCGACGAAATCATGCCTTCCTGATTTACATTGATGAGGACATTCTTATGCCAATCATCGTCAATTAAGGCTGTATCAATAAAAAAAAGGCTCATTTTGGGGATCTCATCGTTTAATTGTATATACATATTTATACAACACCTATAAATATATGCAATATTAACTTAGTATAAAATAGATAATAACTGAAATAGATAAAAATGGGGGTATGTCCTTGAAGAACAGCGCAAGTAACCGTGAAGCAAGATAAATACTATGGGTGTTGGTACCGTCAGGTTAGCTTGTTGCAGTGATGCGAGATTGATTGGTGTTTTTTATTGTATATACAGGTAAGATAAAGAGTCATTTGTAACGGATAGTTACCATGTAAAAAGGAAAGTACATGTTTTTGAATAGTGATGATTATCGTAAAAAAGCGAAATGGCTTTTACCTAAATTCGCATTTGATTATGTGGATGGTGGAGCAGAAACAGAGTCGACAATGCAAATTAACCGGGACGTCTTTTCAAAGTGGGGTTTTGTACCTTCCGTACTAGTGGATTGTGATGACTGTGATACTTCGGTGAAGTGGTTAGATGATGAATACTCCGTTCCTTTTGCTGTTGCGCCAACTGGATATAATGGCATGTTATGCCACAAGGCAGATGAACATCTCGCGCTTGCAGCTAATGAACTGCCTATTCCCTACATTCAAAGTACGGTGTCTACTAGTTCGATAGAAGAAATAGGCAAGCACAATCTGGCCAACCATTGGTTTCAGCTTTACGTTTTACGTGATCGTAGTGTGACCATCAACTTGCTTGAGCGAGCAAAGAGCCAAGGTTGTAATACGCTTGTTGTTTCTGTTGATGCGGTTTATTTTGGTAACCGTGAACGTGATAAAAGAAACTACTCGAAGCCACTACATTTATCGTTAAGTAGTTATATCAATATTGCCATGCACCCTTGGTGGGTAGCCAAGGTCATTCTTCCTCAAGGGATGCCTAAATTTGGTAATCTTACGTCTTATTTACCAACTGAATATCAGAAAGGGGTGGGTGCTGCTGCGTATTTTTCCGAACAAATGGATCCGACATTGGACTGGTCTGCACTGAGGTGGATTCGAGACGAGTGGGATGGCAAGCTCATAATTAAGGGAGTGATGAATGAGCATGATGCAAAAACGGCCATAGAATGTGGTTGCGATGGTGTCGTGTTATCTAATCATGGCGGGCGTCAACTGGACGGTACTATTTCGGGCGTGGAAATGATTCAAAGTGTTCGAGCGGCAATAGGACAAGAATCATTATTGTTAGTGGATAGTGGCTTTCGACGCGGAACCGATATTGTAAAAGCCATCGCTTTAGGTGCGAACGGTGTATTGATTGGTCGTCCTTTTTTATATGCCCTCGCTGCTGAAGGAAGAGTAGGCGTCGAGAATATGATGAGTATTTTACGCGAAGAAGTCACTAGAACAATGGCTCAATTGGGATGTAAAACTGTATCGGATATCAACTTTGATATATTAAAACAACTGTGAATAGAGTAACTTAAATTATATGCTACTTGTTTTGTTTTCTATGTAACTCCTTGAATTTTTTATATTGGTTTACTTGATTTATTGCTTTAGTTCATCGGCTAATCTAGTATGCTATTTCGTCAAGTGACAATTCATGGTAGTAGATTGGGAAGAACTAAGTAAATGAAAATCATTAAGCTAGCAGCATATTATAAGAGTATGCTTGTTTGTTGCTCTGGGGCTTTATTTTTTGTAGCGGGCGCTTTTGCAGATGAATTTGACTCGTCATATGATGAAGCTGAAAAAGAATCTTTGGTTACGAAGCTAGAAGTTGCCTCTAATTTTGAATCTAATTATCTGATGGATTTTGACGCCGTTTTTAAGCTCGCGCTTGACTCTTCAAAAGAATACCACGCATTGACTCGTGAATTGGAATCTAAGTTTATTCTGAAAGATAAAGAAGATAAATATTATTACCCTGAAGCTACTTTAAATTCTGAAACGACTGAATATTGGGGAAACCCAACACCTGAAGCTGAAGAAACACAAGATTTTATATTAACAATTAATTCAAAACTATATGGAAGTGCTGTAAAAGATAAAATTGCTGCAAGTCAAATGGCCGTCGATGCCAGTAATATTAGTTTAACTGCGCAAGAAATTTCGGTGTATTACATTGTACTCAAGTATTTAACCAAGATTGAATTTACACGCCAGTATCAACAGTTTGCCGAAGCATTACGTGAAGAAATAGAAGTTTATTATTTAAAGCAAGTTAATTCGACTAACGAAGGTGTATCTACCCAGACAGACGCAATGGAAGCGAAATTATCGGTTGCTGAATTTGATGATTCTGTTTATTCAGTGGTATCTAATATCGATCAATATTTTAAGCAGCTTATCGAAGAAACGGGTATTGACGCAGAATTAACCGAAGAAAGTATGCAAAATAACGTTGGGGTCAATTATAAACGTTTACAACCTTTATTAGGTAGAGAAATTCGAGAACTCACCGCTGAAGAACTTATTGCTAATAACGCTGACCTACAGAAAACTCAAAAAACACTCCAATCATCTCTTCACTCGGCTCGTTCTGCAAGGGAACGATTTGTTGTTGAGTTTTCTTCAGAAAGCCACTTTTTAACCAATGGCGATAGTGGGCAGTACGATTACGGTGATACTGATGAATCTTTTGTTCAGCTTAATGTGGAATTAGATCTGTTTAATCATAACCTTCAATCTGATCAAGATTCAGCATTTAAAATGTATGAAGCAGAAAAATTACGCTTCGACAAGCAGTTTAAGCAATCTATGGACCAATATAAAACCAGTTTAACCAACTATAATCAGCAAGTAATTAAGCGTCAGAAAACGGCTGATCAAATCGATATTTTACTGCAATTAATTGAGAATCAAAAAAATGAAGTATTCACTGATGAGGTCACATACACTGATATTGTAGAGAGCATCAGTAAATTAAATACAGCAAAACAAACATTATTGAACATTGATTTGGCATTATTTGATATTATTTATGAGCTAGAAACGATAAAATCAAATAAGGTACTATAATAATTGTATGTAATGATTTCTGATTCCTATTTTAGTGTTATGCAATGGATGTAATAAAGTATAGAAACAAGCTGATATTGATAGTATTAGCAATTGCTGTAGTCATTTATATTTTACTTCTAAAAGAGGTGGAAGTTGTTGCGCCCGGAACAGGGTTAACAGGTATTAAACAAAGTAACGTATCGGTAAAAGCGCCCACAAGAAGTTATATTGTGGAATTGATGGTCCCACCGGGCAATGAAGTCGAAAGTGGTCAACCATTGTTAAAGTATCGAAACTTAGAAGATGAGTATCGTCTGCAACAAATCAGCGAAGAATTGATTCAAAGTGAGAAGTTATTAAACATTTATTACAACGAGAGATGCTTTTTAACGGGACCACAATTTGCGTCGGTTAATAGAGAAAAGCTTGATCATAACTGTGATGGACATGAGCCTATAGCAACTGCTGGTGGTTTGTATATTTTGAGCTTTTATGAAGACTATTTATTAGAACAACAATATATTTTAGATATAGAAAAAGAGAGACAAAGAAAACAAAAAGAGCTTCTTAATAAACAAAATATTTTGACCAAAAAGAAAACCGCATTGCGTCGAGGCAACGGGGCAACTGTCAGTTTTTATGATGTTGACACTGAATTGTCTAACGTGAAGACCGAAGTTATCAACTTTCAGATTTCTGCGATTGACGCGAAGAAAAAATTGAGCGACAAGTTGATGGTCTTTCAAATGCGTCGTTCTGAACGTTTATTAACGCTTGAAGAGCAAATTGATAAAATCAAGCCACTTATTACTCAAGCCAAATACACCAAGCAGCTCCTAGAAGAGAAAAAACTCAAATCAGTTATCCGTTCACCGATTGATGGCAGTATTTTAGAAGTGACGGAAGGATTGTCTCCTGGCACTTTTGTTCAAGAAGCAGCACCATTATTTGTATTGAAAAAGAAAGGTGCTTCTCAGCAAGTTGAAGCTCGGTTTGATTCTCGGTATCGACACTTTCTCAGTATAGGCCGAAAGGTACGCCTTAAAATTAACGCGCCAGGATTTAATCAGATATTTAATGGCACGATTATTGAATTAAGTTCAGATTCTATTAACTATGAAGAGCAAGGTCATCAAGGGAAGCGTTATTACCGCGTCACTATTCAACCTGATGAAGAGTTCTTGGCGTTGTCTCTGGATCTTGGAATGGATGTACAAGTCTTTGTAGTTAATGACAAAGTGAGTGTGCTTGAGTTTATTTTAAGTGTATTACCTAATGATGTTAAGTTTGAGGTTTGGTAAATGATCGGATTTGTTGCAGCGATTACCGCATCATTAGCTGTCATTATTTTGGTGGTGATTTCTAGCCTAATTGGCTTTGTGCAGTCAATTATGCCAACCACTGGGATTATAAAAATTGATGAGCTGACATACCGTTATAATCAAAAATCACCTTATGTGAGCAAAGAAATATTGCAAGATTTGGTGTTGACTGCCAATGATATGAGTTTTGGTGATCGGATTAAATCGTATCAAAATGGTTGCAGCTATGATTTTAATGCCAATGAATATGAGATGCGCCATATTGCAACTTATAATTATATTGCTACTAGTCAATTTTTTGGCGATTCATTTCATGTCGATCATATAAAAGTGATTGCTGAACCCGAGAAAATCAACAGCTGTTTTATCGATATTCATGTTTCCCCTCAAGTTGACGAGAAAAATGACGATATAAACAATAATGGTGCTGTACAGCAAGCGGTTGGCGCTCTAGCTGAGAATGAAGGACAAAATAATGGATGACGATACTCTAGCTCCTTTTGTGGATGCGTTATCTTCAGCTTTAATCATGATGGTATTGGTGAGTATTTTCTTTATGCTCCAGACTGCCACGTCCCTAAATTCTGCCGCGAAACAACAATCACTCAATGATATCCAAGAACAATCCAACACACCTATCGTATTCCATGATGTCCTACGTTCTAATTTAGAAGAGCAGCAGTTTGAATATCTAGTGAACTTTAAGTTAGAAAAACAGTTTGTAGAAACAATCAGAGCGCAAATTCTCCAAGCAAGTAGTGTGAAATTCATCATTTATAGCCGTGATGATGCTAGAAAGAATACGGTTAATTTTCTGCGCCTATTAGCTTATTTAAAATTACCACCTCACATTAAGGTCGAGACTGAAATGCAATCATCAAAAAATGTACTGTCTTTGTTGAAATGGGAGATAAATTAAATGTATTTATTTGGTTTATTTCTCTATATCGGGATCCCGGTTTTTACTTACCTGTTTGAGCCTGCTCGTGCTTTGGTTACTCAGTGTTTTATACTTTCTCCTGAAATTACCGTATTGATTACACTGACTTATTTTTACCCACTGTCTATTTTTAGTTATAACTTTGTTAGAAAGCACGCAGATGCAGTTCATCTAGCCCATTTCAGAACTCAAGTAACTCTCGCGTCCTCTCTAGCGGTCTCCTTTGGTTTGATAGGTACGTTTATCGGTTTGTCAGAGATGATAGCTGGTATAGCGGCGGGTATGGGAGCTGAAGGCGACTTTTCTGAAAAAATGGAAGCGTTACTCGGGTCTATTGGTTCTGCTTTAGATTCGATGTCTTTTGCATTTTTAACGTCCATTATGGGTGTAAGTTGCTCGGTTAGTGTGCTGTTAGCGTCTAACTATCTGAATGGATTTTATGAAAAAGAGCTAGTCCATGGAGAGAAAAGTGGTTCTGGTGACTCAACAGGAAGCGGTAATACCATTGAAGGTATATCGGCTGAACAGCAGCAAGTGATCAATGAAAACTTCCAGAGCATGCAAAAGTCGATCGATGACACTATCGCGTTAATTAATAGTAAAGAAAAAGTGTGGTTAGATCTATATACCTTGTTGGAAAATAACTCTGGTTCGACAGTTGTTCAGTCCTTCAGTGATAGCCTTGCGGAGAATAATCGTCTTGCTAAACAGCAATCTGACCAAGTACAGATGATTTACAATGAGCAAGCAAGTATGTATCAAAAGATGGAAAACTCATTAGCAGAGCATTCACAATCTGTACAACAACAGAGCTCCGCCGTGATCAATGTAATGTCTAATATGTCAGATGAAGTGGATCGAATGGGGCAGGTAATAGATCAAACCTCTAACAATACCAATCAGATAATTACTGATACAGGAGATGTTATTGTCCGCATGAATAGCGCGTTTTCTGAAGTCTTGACTAGCACCAATTCACAATTGAGTGATGTAGCGACGATTTTGCACGATATTCGTTTAGCAACGGCAACACCGCTAGAGGAAGCCTTAAACGTGGCGTTGCTTGACAATGCATTTGACCTTGTGTTCCAGCCTCAGTTTGATGCTAATAAAGTAGTGACGGGCGCTGAGTCTTATATACGTTGGATTGACCCAGTAAGAGGTCAAATCTCGAATGCTAAATTATTCAAGATTGCTAAGGATGAAGGGTTATCGGCGCAGTTAGAGTTTTGGATTATGCGTAATACGATCCAACAGGTCTCATTATGGCAGAAACAAGGTAATTGGAATGATAACTGGACGGTTTCTATTAATGCGACAAGTGAATTGCTATTGGCGCCTAATTTTGTCACTGAAGTAGAAAGTGCACTTAATAAGAATGACGTGCAAGCGAGTTGTATTGCTTTTGAAGTTACTGAAGATGCCATTATGCAGCATGCTGCTCAGGCAAAAGATAAGATTCGTCAGTTACACAATATGGGACTAAAACTTTATATCGATAACTTCGGTACAGGGTACACCAATATCGGTCAGTTGAGCGAGTTCCAACCTGATCGTCTTAAAGTCGCGCGCGATATCGTTAATAGCATTACCGACAGTACACAATCTGGCGTTGCAGTAGTGCGTTCAGTAATGTCGTTGGCGAAGCAATTAGGCATTACCGTTTCAGCCGATGGTGTAGAAACAGAAGAGCAATTCGAGTTACTAAAAGCAGAAGGTTGTCAGTTATTCCAAGGTTGGCATTTTGAGAAACCACTGCAAGTAGAAGAATTTGAGCAAAAACTAAATGTGTTAAATATTGCAAATAACACAGCAGCAAGCAGTACAGATAGCTAATCTGAGACGGCATAAATATGCCTTAATTAATCAGATGATTGTTGAAAAGTATCAAACGGTGTACATACCAAAATGGTATTAAGCTGCTCTCCAATTTAATTGGGTGTTGGGCTAAGTAGAATATAAGTTGGAGTTTTTATTGTGGCGAAAATAGTTGTTAATTCGGTTTCTGACATCAATATCAAAGGTTTTGATATTGAACTCACTACGCCTGATGGTGATGTTCAAACTATTACCGACGGTGTGATTGCAATCGCTGATGGTAGTTTAGATATCGAAACTCGCGAAGGCGAATTTTCCATGAATGACCTGATTAATCAAGCAGGAATCAATCTGGAAACTGCGTCTAGTGTGTTCTTAGAGAATCAACTTTTTGCTACTGGAGATTCGGTCAAAGGTCAACTCGCTGGTGAAGGAACCGAAGAAGATGAGAAGACTGGAGATGGTGATAAATCTTCTGAAGGTGAAGATGATGGTGCTTTAGGTGTACTTAATAGTGATGGCGAAACCGATGAGCTTGAGCAAGAAATCATCGCAGAGCAGCAGCAACAACTTTTAGAAATGCAAGCGGAACTTGAAGCCCAACAAGCCGCTTTAAATGCCCTATTAGATGAAGCCAAATTAGATAGACAAGATATATTAGATGAACAATTTATCCAACTCGCGACTTTACAAGCGGAATTGGATAGTAAAAAAGCTGAAATCGAAGCTGAAGAACAAGATTTATTAGAGTTGGCGCAATCTATTGTCGATAACAATGAGATTGATGGACAGTCAGATGTTGAAGACTATATCGCCGAATATGCCGGTGATGGTGTGGATGTTGAAACCGGTTCTTCATCTAGAACGGATTTAGTTAGTGCCATTGAAGAACTTATTCAGTCGCAACAAAGCGCTATTGATTCGGCAGTGGCTTCGGCAAGTAATACTGAATCAACCATCAGTTCATCTGCGAGTTCGGCGGCGTCAACAAGCTCTACTAGTAGTTCTTCTAGTTCAAGTTCTTCAAGTTCTTCAAGCTCAAGTTCAAGCTCAAGTTCTAGTTCGAGTTCAGCGGAGTCACAAGGCAGCGCGGCTGAAGAAAATGATAGTGAACAAGATACTGGTGATACTGAAGAATCAGGTGTTGATGCATATTTAACCTTACTGCTAGCCGGTGAAGATGATTCTGGTACATTGGGCGATTTTATTACCAATGTTAATACCGATTTAGATTTTAGCGGACAAACCGAACCAGGTTTGACTGTTCATTTTACTGTTACCGACAGCGATCAAAATCTAGTTTATGAAGAATACGTGACCTCAGATTTAACGGGTGGTTATGCTGTTGAATTAGCCGACATTTATGCTGATGGTTCTTATCTTATTTCGGTAAGTGCCACAACAGATACTGGAGAAGAGTTAACGGTTTCTGAAACGTTAACAATTGAAACACAGTTACCTGATATGCCAACGGTTGAGTTAAGTAGTACGTCAGATACAGCTGCGTCTTTTAACCAAGACGAACTCACGGTGGGCTACAATTCTGATAGGATCACCAAAGATACAACCCCTACTTTTGTTGGAACAGCGGAAGCAAACGCAACGGTTACTTTGTATATTCCTGATTTAACATCAGATGACAGCGAAGCCAGCTATACTAGCTATACAGCAACCGCTGACGAAGATGGACATTGGTCTGTTACCATTACATCGCCCTTAACTGAAAATGGTACCTATGATTACTATGTTACTGCCACCGACACAGCAGGTAATGAATCGGAGCAAGCTGAGCAGAGTTTTACCTTAGATACTGCTATTACATCAGATTCTGCCGGCCTGTCTGAAAATTCTGATACCGCAGCCAATTTCAACCAAGATAGCACTGGACTAAGCGATGGAATTACCTCTAGCACATCGCCAACCTTTACAGGCACGATAGAAGATGGTGCTCAAACAACGTTAGTTATCAGTGTCAATGGAGTGGATTATTTTATAACCCCTGACAGTAATCAGTATCAAGATGCGATTACCGATGATGATGGTAATACTCTGCAAGCATGGACAATTGACAGTACGTCAGAAGGGTATTCTGAGGTATTTGATGGTATTGATGATGGCTCTTATAACTACCACTTTATTTATGAAGATGTAGCTGGAAATGTGACAACTTCAGAATCACAGTCTATTACCATTGATACGACTGCGCCAAATCTAACTAGCAGTTTAACCACCGCTACCGATTCTGCGCCAGAAGATAGCGATAATACCGACCTACAATTAGACAACATTACCAATAATACCAAACCAAGCCTAGAAGGTGTGGCAGAGGCTAATGCACATGTAGACGTTACTATCACTTCTACAGATGGGTCTGTGGTATTGTCTTACGATACTTACGCTCTTGACGATGGGAGTTGGAGCATTGATCTGGATGAGTATTTAGCGCAGGGCGATTACTCAGTGGATGTAAATGCGACCGACCAAGCTGGTAATACAGCGAATATATCTCATAGTATTACTATTGATACTCAGTCAGAATTGACAGTAGTAAACAAAATTGACAATCAAACATCAGATAGTACGCCCACGCTAACTGGTACTGCAGAAAGTAATTCAACCATAACGTTAACGATTTTAAGTTCAGATAACACAGAGTATAGCCAAACCGTCCAAGCTGATGAGGATGGTAATTGGACACTAACGGTAGAGGATACCCTTGATTTAAGCGATGGCATCTATAGTTATACTGTATCTGCGGTTGATATTGCTGGCAATAGTACCTCTACTGCAGCAGAAAATTTTGTTTTAGATACGACTGTTTCGCCATTTACGGCAGGTTTGGATACAGCATCTAATTCAGGTGATTTGGACGATACAATCACCTTTGATACGACACCTACATTTAGCGGTGTAGTAGAAGCAGGCAGTACGATTTCTCTATCAATAGATGGCAATACTTACACACTCGATGCCGACGATACGGCAGACGGAAACTGGTCTATTACACTGAGTGATGATGATGCTTTAGTTGAAAGTGACGATGCGTATGAATATACGGTTGTCGCAACCGATGCACTGGGCAATGAGCTCAATCTTACAAACCAAGTGACCATTGATACTAGTATAAGCTTAGATGGAGCATTAGATTCTATCAGCGATAGTGGCGATGAAACCGATGGTATCAGTAGTGATAATACCCCCTTGTTTTCGGGCTCAGGTGATAGCGGTGATACCGTTACTGTTACTATTCAAAGTACCAGTAATCCAAATTTAGCCCCTACAGTGGCTACCACGACGGTAGATGACAGTGGTCAATGGTCAATTCAGCTTTCAGATGAGGATGCACTAGCAGATGATGATTATCAATACACTATCAGTGCAACTGATACTGCCGGTAACAGCGCTAGCCTGAGTACTGAAACGTTAATTATTGATACACAAGCCCCTTCACCATTAACAGCTGGGCTAGATGAAGACAGTGATTATCTAACCGATGATCAATTGCAAACTATTCAAGCTCTCGACCCCGATTACACTGATACCTTAGATGATACAACAACTGATAGCACTCCGGTACTTAGTGGTGTAGTAGATGCGAGCAATATAGATTCAGTATTGGTTTATCTTGATGGTAGTGATGTAGCACTGTCAGCCAGTTTAACTAAAGATACTGATGGGAATCTAATAACAACCACAGACAGTGATGGTAATGAGGTTGTGCAATGGCAGTTAGAACTGACGGATGATTTATCGCAAGGTGAACACGAATTTAGTGTGGTTGCGACAGATTTGGCCGGCAATAGCAGTTCGTTAGATCAACAAATCTTCACAGTAGATAACGAAACGAATCAGTTGACCGGCAATACACTGGCTGAAGCTTCCGATACGGGCACAACGGGGGATTTTACTACATCAACTCTTACGCCTGATTTCAGTGGTGCGGCGGGTAGCGCCGAAGCTGGTTCTACTATTATTCTCGAGATTAACGGAGCGAGCTATAAGACCACTGCTAATGATGATGGTAGCTGGATTGTTTCTGTTGAAGATAGCCTGTTAACCGATGAACAAATTGCAGCCGGTGAGACAGAGGGTACGTTTACTTACACTTTAACCCAAATAGACAGTGCAGGAAATCTCGCTTCCGCCAATAATACTCTCTACGTTGATATTGCCACCGATGTAACTGTGCAGTTAGATGGGGCGAGTGATTCTGGCGAAACTGGCGATTACATTACCAATGTTACCTCTCCAACTTTCACAGGAACGGGTGAAGACGGTGCAGTCATTGAGTTCTTGATTAACGATCAAAGATATACCACTACGGTTGAAAGTGGCAGTTGGTCAGTTGATGTATCTGGGTTGATTCCTACGTCAGCAGATACAGAGAATGGAGCACAAGATTACACTTATACCGTTACCAGTACCGATATTGCAGGTAATACCGATACTGTTGAAGGGGCGATCACTATTGATACTGATTTAGTTTGGGATGGCGGTCTAAGCTCTACTATAAATAGTGCGGTTGCTAGTGATGGCGTAATCTACATCAGTTCAACTTACGTTAGCTTTAGTGGTGAAATAGAAGACAATAGCAGTGTAGAGTTAGTCGAATTCAACGGCATTACGCTAGACACGCCGATTGAAGCTACCATCAATGATGACGGGACGTGGAGCATTGACCGTTCAAGCTCGGATGAGCTTGAAGGACTACAAAACGGCGACAGTTATAACTATACCCTACAAGCCACAGATAACGCTGGTAATAGTGAAGCCATTACTGGTAGCTTTACCGTTGATACTGCGTTACCGAAAATTTTAGACTTAGATCTAGAATCGGAATCCGGTTTATCTGGAGTCGATCAGGAAACGGATGCAAGTTGGGATGACAACATCACCTCCAATACCAGTCCAACCATTTCCGGCCTCAGTCAAGTGGGGCACGATATTACCGTCGTAGTGACTGATTCGGATGGAACAGTTATCGAAACTCTTCAAACTGTGGTTGCTGATACCGACGTGGTTCCATTGGTTGTGGATGGAGAAGAGCAGGATTTTGCTGCTTGGTCGGTCGATCTTAGTCAACTCATGTCGGACGGCGCTTATACCGTCTCGGTTACGGCGACAGATAATTCAGGTAGAACGGCTGAAAGCAGTATTGATATTAATATTGATACCACAGCGCCTTTAGAAATTACAGAGACAACTTCAGACGATATACTGTCTACTGAAATGCCAACCTTTACTGGCTCGGCAGATGAATCGGGTCAGCAAGTGACCTTGGTTATTTATAACCAAGATGGCACAGAAGCGTATCGTGAGACCCAAACTTTTGCGCAAGATGAGACTTGGTCTATAACGCCGCCGGACAGTACATTGGCTGATGGCGAGTACACTTATACCCTTTCCTCGCAGGATTTAGCCGGAAATATTGCCGATTCTATTTCGGCTAATTTAACTATAGACTCAATGCCGCCTAGTTTTACAGCTGGCCTTGACGATGCGTCAAATACCGGTGAAACCGACGACACGATTACTTCCCAATCTCAACCTATTATAAGTGGCCAGATTGATGACCCTAACGCTAGTATTAGTCTGGCGATAGATGGGCAAACCTACACCGATGCCTCGATCATGGATAATGGTGATGGTACTTACTCTTGGTCTATTAGCGTGGATACGCCGCTTACGGAAGGAGAGGTGAGTTACACGGTTACCGCTATTGATGAAGCGGGTAACAGCTCAGAAGTACTTGGTGAGTTAACTACCGACTATAGCATCGATGTGACGACACAATTTGATTCTCGTACCAATGATGAAACCGATGATGAAATCGTAAGTAACGATGCAACGCCAACGTTCAGTGGCACAGGCGATAGTGTTGGCGATATTATTACTCTTAATCTCAGTGGTATTGATCAAAATGGTGACTCGGTTAGTTATACTTACACGACAGAAGTTACTGATACGCTAGATGAAAACGGTAATTATACTTGGTCGTTTACCGTACCAACCACCGATCCTTTGCTGGCGGGTGATTACGCTTATTCTGTAACAGCGACCGATAAAGCGGATAACAGTAAAACGGTTAATGGCGAAAACTTTGGTATTGATTTGTCACTGTCTACTTTTACTGCCACGCTGGATTCAGAACATTCTGATGATGAGCAGCCTTATACACAGGATCAATCGCCTAATTTCTCTGGCCAAGTAGAAGTTGGCAGTACGGTTGCGTTAGCCATAGGTGGGTTAACTTTATCCGCAACCGTTAATGCTGATGGTTCATGGACTATTGGAGATGACGAGTGGGAAACCGTTTCTAACCTGCTAGATGGCAATTATGAATATTCGCTTACCGCGATAGATGAAGCGGGTAATCTAGAGACCATTGATGGTAGTTTAACTATTGACACGTCACTGAATTTCGACGGCGGCCTAGCAACGTCATCCGATACCAAAGCCAGTGATGCTAGTAGCATTCCATTTAGTTTCGACAATTATACCAGCGATGTTACTCCTGAATTTTCTGGTACTGGTGATCAAGGCGATAGCGTTGATCTCACCCTATACGCAGTGATTTCTGGAGCAGGGACGGATGATGAGGTCACTGAGGCTGTCGCCACTTACACCACTACCGTTGATTCGGATGGAGTGTGGTCGATCAACCTTGACACCATGCTTGCAGAGGATGGTTTACAATATACCCTAGACGAAGGCGATTATCGTTACACGCTGACGGCGTCTGACATGGCGGAGAATAGTGAAACCATTTCTGATTTAATGACCATAGACACACAAACTAACGTGACTGGTCAATTACAGCTATCGGATACGATAGATACAGGTGAAAGTAATTCAGACGGTATAACCCAAAATACGACGCCAATTTTTAACGGTACAGGTGAAGAAGGTGCTAATGTTACGTTGACACTTAGCACAGATGGCGCAGACGATCTGATTAAAACGGTCACCGTTGCCGATGATGGAACATGGACTATCGCCTTTACTGACAGCGATGGTATAGAGCAAAATACAATATACAGCTACACGATTGTCGCTGAGGACAAAGCAGGCAATGTATCTTCCGCTGTCAGTGATACTTTAGTTATAGACAATAGCGACCCAGTAATCAACGTTAGCGCTCAGCTAGATCCAAGCAGTGATAGCGCACCAACAGACGAAAGCCTAGTTTACAATCCAGATAGTATTGATCTCAGTACAGATGCCTTAACGTCGGACAATACCCCACGTATTTCAGGAACAACAGAAGCAGGGATAACCGTCTCAGTGCAAGAAGTGGGTTCGGATGCAGACCCAATTATTACCCAAGCTGATGATGACGGTACTTGGTTTGTGCAAGCCGATACACTTGCAGAAGATGGCAGTTATCAGTTTGAAGTAACCTATACCGACAGTGCGGGTAATACCAGCAGCGAAATCATTGAAATGGACTTGGATACGGAGAATTCTGTAGCAGGCTCACTAGACAGCGAAAGTGATAGTGGTCGAGATATCGGTAGTGGCGTAGATAGTCAACAAACAGCCACTGACACTGTTACCAATAAAGAAACCATCACCTTCTCTGGTACAGGCGATAATGATCAAAATGTACAACTGCATATTGATGGTGAGACCTATACTGCATTAGTGAGCGACGGCGTATGGAATCTAGATGTTACTGGTTTAGAAGAAGGCTCTTATGCTTATTATATCGATTCAACTGATACTGCTGGAAACTATGATGTCACTAGCACTCAATATGTAACCATTGATCGAACCGCACCAAGTTTTACCGCTCAATTAGACCAAGATTCAGACAGTGGGGTACAAGGGGACAACACGACCAATGATACAACACCGCTATTTAGCGGTACTGTCGATGATGGTGACGCTATTATCCAAATTCAAATTGGTAGTGAAACTGTGACTGCTGAAATTGGTGAGTATGATCAAGACAGCGGGCTGTGGAGTTGGCAGTTACAATGGACATCAGCATTAGACGATAACACGTATAGTTACGACGTCATTGCGACTGATGAAGCTGGCAACGTCGCCACTACAACACAAAGTATCATTATTGACACCACTGGAGAAGTGACGGCCAGTATTACTACTGATTACATTGACGATCCAAGTGGTTTAATTTTACAAGCAGATGAACAGATAAGTTTTGCAGGAAGTGCTGAATCGGGTGCGACCTTAGAACTGGTGATTACAGATAGTCAAGGTATTAGTTACACCTATTCAGATATTGATGTTAGTGATGTAACCGATGCAAATGGTAATAACTGGAGCTATACACTATCCGCAGCGGAACAAGCCGCATTAAATGATGGTAGCTATAGCTACCAAGTTGTCATCAACGATATTGCTGGCAATGTCGACACGACAGATGC